>JAQFVJ010000284.1 GCA_029439525.1 Caballeronia sp. BR6202001591004 | reverse complement strand
TGCCTCGACGATGACCGTCTGCGCCAGTTCGATCCCGCCGATCCGATACGCCGACGCCGCGTTGAGCTGCGCGGCGGCCGCGAGCACGGCCGTTTCGGCGGCGCTCGCGGCCAGTGCGCGTTTGACGTGTGCTTCCTCGAAATCACCGGTCGACAGCCCCGCGCCCGGATGGACGCCGGTGACGCCCGAAGTACAGATGGGCGTTGATATGCGATATAGCTTCGACGGCGGCCGCGCCGACCGTGACGATCGAGTGCTTGAAGAGCTTGCCGCCGATCAGCACGACTTCGACCGCAGGGTGCTCCGCCAGCGCGACTGCCACGCTCGGACTATGCGTGGGTCGCTACGAGATCGGCCGGCAACTGCTGCACGAGCAGCGCGGACGTGGTGCTGCCGTCGATGATTACGACCTGTCCCGGCGCGATCATCTCCGCTGCCGCGCGCGAACGGCGCCGTCGCGGGCGATTGCAGGCAGCGCGCCGCCGTGTACCCGCTGAAGCAGGCCTTCGGAAGCGAGTTCGCGCAGATCGCGTCGCACGGTGTCCTCCGATACGCCGAAGCGCGTGCTCAGTTCCGTGGCAAGCACCTGGCCGTCGCGGCCGAGCGCATCGAGATTCGCTTTCTTGCGTTGGCTGGCCAACATTGCTTTGCACGAATTTTCTTTATATTGCACGAAACTGCACGTTACCATATGTCTTCATCGAATCGTCGATCAGGAGAACACCGCGATGGAGACCAAGGAACGCGTTCGCATTCACGAGACCGTGACGCTGTCGGACGACTGGTATGTGCTGCGCAAGGTCATCTTCGATTTTCAGCGCCGCGATGGCACGTGGCAGCAGCAAAGCCGCGAGACCTACGATTGCGGCAACGGCGCGACCATCCTGCTGCACAACCCGAAGACCGGCACCGTGCTGCTGACGCGCCAGTTCCGCATGTCGGCGTTCGTCAACGGGCACGACGGCATGCTGATCGAAGCGCCCGGCGGCTTGCTCGACAACGCGTCGCCCGAGGACCGCATCCGCGTGGAAGTGGAAGAGGAAACCGGCTATCGCGTGCATCACATCGAGAAGATTTTCGAGGCGTTCATGGGCCCGGGATCGGTGACCGAGAAGCTGTACTTTTATCTCGGCGAGTACGGCGGCTCCATGCGCATGAACGATGGCGGTGGTGTGGTGGAAGAGGGCGAGGTAATCGAAACGATCGAAGTGAGCCTGCGCGTGGCGCTGGAGATGATCGAGAGTGGCGAGATCATGGACGGCAAGACTATCATGCTGCTTCAGCATCTCGCGCTGAAAGCGGTGTCCTTACTGGCGCATTCACGCCAGTAAGGACACCGCTTTCACCTGCGCCCACCCACACCTGCATGCTGACCGCGATCTCCAGCCGGTCCAGCGAATAGCGCGTGACGCGCGCGAGGAGCGGCGAGCCGTCCACATCGAGTCGCACGACGGCTTGCGCGGGGTTTGTATCATCGACTATAGTGACGGCCTTCGCGGGCAACACGTTCAGCATGCTGCTGAATTCGTGTTCGTAGACGCCGGTCATCAGGCTGACGTCGCGCGCCTTCACGGTGACGCGCAGCGGCTTGCTGGTGTCGATCGGCTCATGCACGAAACGCAGCGCCGCGCCACTGCCGGCCAGCACAAATGATAGCAGACCATAGCGGTTGTCGTGTTCCGAGACTGTGCCTTCCATGACGACCGGCGCATCGTCGATGAAGGCGAGCGGCCGCCTTCGAGCAGCACGAGATGATCCGCAAGACGCGTGATTTCCTCGGGCGCGTGGCTCACGTAGAGCATCGGAATATCGAGTTCGTCGTGAAGGCGTTCGAGATACGGCAGGATTTCGAGCTTGCACTTCTGATCGAGCGACGCAAGCGGTTCGAGCAGTTCGTCCAGCAGTAGAAGGCGCGGACTCGTGACCAGCGCGCGCGATGCCTACGCGCTGACGCTCGCCGCCCGACAGACCCGCGGGCATGCGCTCGAGCAAGTGGCCGATGCCGAGCAGTTCCGCCGCCTGCGCCAGATCGACACGGCGCTCCGACGCGGCCACGCGTTCGAGTCCGTAGCGCAGATTCTTCTTCACACTCAAATGCGGAAACAGGCTCGCTTCCTGAAAGACGTAGCCAAGCGGCCGCTTGTAGGTTGGCAGGAAGATGTTGCGTTCAGTGTCGAGCCACACTTCGCCGTTGACGACGAGTCGCCCTTGCGAGATGGCCGCGCGAGTCCCGCGAGACAGCGTAGCAAGGTGGTCTTGCCCGAGCCGGAATGGCCGAAGATCGCGGTGACGCCACGCCTCGGCATCGACACGTCGAGATCGAGCGTGAAGCCGCTTTGTTCGACGAGAAAGCGCGCTTCGATGACATCGTCGTGACTGCCTTGCGCGCGATCGAGCGCGATGGATGATGAAGTGAGTTTAGACATGAACCGCAGCCGAGCGCCGGCTCGAATATAGCAGCAGAAGAATGATGAACGAGAATCACCATGCCGCCGGCGAGCCAGTGCGCCTGGGCGTATTCGAGCGCTTCGACGTGATCGAAAATCTGCACCGACACGACGCGCGTGCGGCCCGGAATATTGCCGCCGATCAATCAGCACGACGTTCATTTTCTGGTGACGGCATCGAACGCAGGACAGACCATGACCGGCGCGCAGCACCCCTGCAGCGTCTGAAGCTTTCCATCGATGGCTATGTCGCGCGCGTGACGCTCGATCGTCCCGATGTGCGCACCGCCTTCGACGATGCGACCATCGTTGAACTGACCGCCGCCTTCCGCGCGCTCAACGACGACGCCAACGTGCGCGTGATCGTTCTCGCGGCGAACGGCCCGGCGTTTTACGCGGGCGCGGACCTCACAACTACATGAAGCGCATGGCGGATTATTCGGAAGCAGAAAATCGCGCCGATGCGCTCAGTCTCGCGACCATGCTTAACACGACCTACGCGAGCAGTAAGCCCGTGATCGTCCGCGTGCAGGGCGATGCGTACGCGGGCGGCATGGGCCTCGTCGCGGTGAGCGATATCGCGGTGGCCTCCGACAACGCGCACTTCTGCCTGTCCGAAGCGAAGCTCGGCCTGATGCCCGTGACCATCGCGCCGTACGTGATTCGCGCGATAGGCGCGCGGCGCATCGCTACTTCGTGACTGCCGAGCGCTTCGATGCAGCCGAGGCGTTGCGCATCAGCTTCGTGCATGAAGTCGTGACCGCGGATCAACTCGATGCGAGTGTCGATGCCATCGCGAAGGTGGTTGCATCGAACAGTCCGAATGCGGTGCGCGAGTGCAAGCGGCTCGTCGCGGATCTTGCGGACCAAGATATCGACGAAGCATTGATCGCGGAGACGGCGGAACGCATCACGCGCATTCGTGCATCGAACGAAGGGCGCGAAGGCGTGCGCGGTTTCCTCGAGAAGCGCAAACCGTCCTGGCTGGGTTGACGCGCATGATTACGCTGCATCATTGCGTGAGTGCGTGATCGTTCAGGCCGCGGGTGCTCGAGGAAATCGGCGTATCTTATGAGTTGAAGATGCTGCCGTTTCCGCACGCTTGTGCTGCGCTATACGCATCTCGAACCGCCCGAGCGTCGTCAGCCGCAAGTGGCCGAGGATTACGCGAAGTGCTTCGTGTCGCGGCTGGGCAAGCTCGCGCCGCTACTGGAAGCGCAGGATTTTCTGTGCGCGGGGTGCTTTACGGCGGCGGATATTTCCGTCGGCTATGCGCTGATGCTCGCGCAGCATATCGGTTTGAACGAGCGCTTCGCGCCGTCGATCGGGCGGTATTGGGAACGCTTGCAGGTGCGCGAGGGTTTCGTCCGCGCGTTGTGTGTGCAGGAAGAGGCGGCGGTGAAGTAGAACGTGTCGCCGCAGCCGTCGCCTGAGATTCGCTAGGTGCGGTGCGTCATTGAATTAGCACCATGTCTATGTTTAGATACGGGTCACTGGCTTGCGCCTCCCGCTTCATCGCGCGCTGCTCGGGGCGCTTTCTTCGCGAGCGACTTTCCGGCATATACGCCCGCCCCCCGGGGCGCGCGCCCAAGCAGCCGCCAGCCAGAGACTGGAGGCGCGGGGGGTGCTCAACCACATTCTCAAGCCCAAACCCGCCGACGGCTCGACCCACAGCTATAAGCGCGCGGCAGAACTCGGTGATGTGTCGGTCTCGGCCGTGCAGCG
>JAQFVJ010000283.1 GCA_029439525.1 Caballeronia sp. BR6202001591004 | reverse complement strand
GTCGTGCGTCCCGGCGAATACTGTGTGCGCGGTTCACTGATCGACCTGTATCCGATGGGCTCGCTGCTGCCGTACCGTATCGACCTGTTCGACGATCAGGTGGATTCGATCCGCGCATTCGATCCGGACACGCAGCGCAGTCTGTATCCCGTGAAGGACGTGCGTCTGCTCCCGGGCCGCGAATTCCCCTTCGACGAAGCCGCGCGCACCGCGTTTCGCAGCCGCTGGCGCGAAGTGTTCGAAGGCGATCCGAGCCGATCGCAGATCTACAAGGACATCGGCAACGGCGTGCCGTCGGCGGGCATCGAATACTATCTGCCGCTGTTCTTCGACGAGACGGCGACACTGTTCCACTACCTGCCACAAGGCTCGCAACTGGCTTTCGTCGGCGATCTCGATGCCGCCATCAAGCACTTCACGAACGACACCAAGCAGCGTTACGACTTCCTCTCGCACGACCGCGAGCGGCCGCTGCTGGAACCGCGCCGCCTGTTCCTGACCGACGACGATTTCTTCATCTCCGCCAAACCATTCGCGCAACTGAAGTTTCCGGCCACGCCCGAAGGCGGCTGGGCCGCGCCGCTGCCGGAGCTGGCGATCGACCGTCAGGCCGACGAGCCGCTGCTCGCGCTGCTTCATTACCTCGACCAGACCGAGAACCGCGTGATGCTCGTAGCCGAATCGGCAGGACGGCGCGAGGCGATCCAGCAATTGCTCGCCGACAACAACCTGCGCGGCGAATCGCACGACACGTTTCAGGATTGGCTCAAGTCGGACGCGAAGTTCACGCTGGGTATCGCGCCGCTGGCGAACGGCTTTTCGCTGCCATCCGAAAAGCTCGCGATCATCACCGAGACCGAGCTTTACGGCCCGCTCGCGCGCCGTCCGGGGCGCCGCCGTCAAGAGCAAGCGAGCAACGTCGATTCGATGGTGCGCGATCTCGCCGAACTGAAGGTCGGCGATCCGGTCGTGCATGCGCAACACGGCATCGGACGCTACATGGGTCTCGTGTCGATGGACCTGGGCGAAGGCGAAACTGAGTTCCAGCACCTCGAATACCAGAACGAAGCGAAGCTCTATGTGCCGGTTGCGCAGTTGCATGTGATTTCGCGGTATAGCGGCGCCGATCCGGAAAACGCGCCGCTGCATCAGCTCGGCTCCGGTCAGTGGGAAAAGGCCAAGCGCAAGGCCGCGCAACAGATCCGCGACACGGCGGCCGAACTGCTCAACCTGTACGCACGCCGCGCCGCACGCGAAGGTTATGCGTTCAAGCTCAAACCGCGCGACTACGTGAAGTTCGCGGAGAGCTTCGGCTTCGAGGAAACGCCCGATCAGGCGGTGGCGATCGCGGCCGTGATCGGCGACATGACGAGCGGCAAGCCGATGGATCGCCTCGTGTGCGGCGACGTCGGCTTCGGCAAGACGGAAGTGGCGTTGCGGGCGACGTTCATCGCGGTGATGGCGGGCAAGCAGGTGGCGATCCTTTCGCCGACTACCCTGCTCGCCGAACAGCATACGCAGACTTTCACCGACCGTTTCGCCGACTGGCCCGTGCGGATCGCGGAACTGTCGCGCTTCAAGACGGGCAAGGAAGTCTCGACCGCGGTGCAGCAGATCAACGAAGGCAGCGTCGATATCGTCATCGGCACGCACAAGCTTTTGCCGAGCGATGTGAAGTTCAAGCGGCTGGGGCTGGTGATTATCGACGAGGAGCATCGCTTCGGCGTGCGGCAGAAGGAAGCGCTCAAGGCCTTGCGCGCCGAAGTCAACGTGCTCACGCTCACCGCGACGCCGATTCCGCGCACGCTCGGCATGGCGCTCGAAGGATTGCGCGATTTTTCCGTGATCGCGACTGCGCCGCAAAAACGGCTCGCGATCAAGACCTTCGTGCGGCGCGAGGAAGACGGCGTCATTCGCGAAGCGATGCTGCGCGAGCTCAAGCGCGGCGGACAGGTGTACTTCCTGCACAACGAAGTCGAGACCATCGATAATCGTCGCGCGATGCTCGAAGCGCTGGTGCCCGAGGCACGCATTGCAGTGGCCCACGGCCAGATGCACGAGCGCGAACTCGAACGCGTGGTGCGCGACTTCGTTAGCCAACGGGCGAACGTGCTGCTGTGCACGACGATTATCGAAACCGGTATCGACGTGCCGAGCGCAAACACCATCCTAATGCATCGTGCAGACAAGTTCGGGCTGGCGCAGTTGCATCAATTGCGCGGGCGCGTCGGGCGTTCGCATCATCAGGCTTATGCCTATCTGCTCGTGCATGATCCGTCGTCGCTGACCAAGCAAGCGCAGCGTCGCCTCGAGGCGATTCAGCAGATGGAGGAACTCGGTTCCGGCTTCTATCTGGCGATGCACGACCTCGAGATTCGTGGCACGGGCGGAGTGCTCGGCGACAAGCAATCCGGCGAGATTCACGAGATCGGCTTCCAGCTTTACACCGATGTGTTGAACGATGCCGTGCGCGCGTTGAAGGAAGGTCGTGAGCCGGATTTGAATGCGCCGTTGGGGGCGACGACCGAGATCAATCTGCATGCGCCGGCTATTCTGCCTGCGGACTATTGCGGTGATGTACAGGAACGACTGTCGCTTTACAAGCGGCTGGCGAATTGCGAATCGAGCGATGCTATTGACGGTATTCTCGAAGAGCTTGTGGATCGATTTGGCAAGTTGCCGCCGCAGGCGCATGCGCTTGTTGAGACGCATCGGTTGCGGCTCGCTGCCAAGCCGCTCGGCATTTCCAAGATCGATGCTGCTGAGCAGTCCATCTCGCTTCAGTTTGTGCCGAATCCGCCGATCGATGGGATGAAGATCATCGAGATGATTCAGAAGCATAAGCACATCAAACTCGCCGGGCAGGATAAGTTGCGCATCGAATCGCGAAGTCCTGATCTTGCAGTTAGGATTTCTACTGTCAAGGAGACCTTGCGGGCGCTGGGGGCGCCTGTTCGGCAGGCTGCGGTTGTTGGACGCTAGCATTGTTTTGTCGTCATGCAAGGCGCCGCTGTTATCTGTTGTTTTATGCAGTAGGCGCCTCCCCGGCGCGGGGGTTACCTTCTTTGCTGGCTGCAAAGAAGTAACCAAAGAAAGTCAGTATGGTTTTCCATGAGGCGGAGGCTGGCCTGACGTGGGGTGTTCAACGCGGGTTAGCATCTCTGCCAGATGCCGCATGGGTGGGCGCATGGGCAGCCCCCCGGCAACT
>JAQFVJ010000282.1 GCA_029439525.1 Caballeronia sp. BR6202001591004 | reverse complement strand
CATGCCGGACGTTGCGCAGAAAATACAGAATTGCATGCCGCGATGCAGCGCGCTTCGGGCGTCGCGCGTCAGGAAATGATGACGCAGCGGTATCCCGGAGACGAGCACAGAAGCGGCTCCGAGAATCCAAGAGTTTAATGGCGTCTTCCGCCCGCCGTATTTGGGCGCGCGGCGAACCTTCAGAAGCGTCTGGCGGGCAAGCACCCAAAAAGGGAACGCGATAGAATACGCGGTCAATCTGGGCGTGTAGTACGAAAGAAATGCCTCTTTTTTCAGTATTTGCGCATCGGTAGTCAAAACGGCAATATGCACGTGCTAATTTGTGGGCAGCAAGTGTGCGCAGTAAGCAGATCGTAAAAACAGGCTGAGCCCGCGCCGAGCAGAGGCTTCGCCAACTTACCCGAAACCCGCGCCAGTCGGAGTTCGTTCGAACATGGGTATTATCCTTGCTCAACCCTGCGGCTTTTGTGCGAGCGTGGTCCGCGCGATCGAAATCGTCGACGGGCCCTCGAACGGCATGGGGCGCCCGTCTATGTGTCATGAGATCGTTCACAACCGTCACGTCGTCGACAACCTGCGCGGCAAGGGTGCGCGGTTCGTCGAGGAACTGGACGAGGTGCCGCACGGCGCAGTAGCGATCTTCTGCGCGCACAGCGTCGCGAAAAGCGTCGAGCAGGATGCCCAGACGCGCGGTCTCGATGTGCTGGATGTCACCGCCCGCTGGTCACCCAGGTTCACGTGCAAGGCCGGCAGTACGTCGCGCAGGGCCGCACCCTGATCCTGAGCGGCCACGTGGGGCATCCGGAAGTGGAAGGCACGATCGGGCAGATTCCCGGCAAGGTCGTGCTGATGCAGAGCGAAGCCGAAGTCGCCACGCTCGCGCTCGCAAACGACATGCCGGTGGCGTATGTCACGCAGACGACGCTGTCGGTGAATGACACGCGCGGCATCATCGATGCGTTGCAGCGGCGCTTTACGGATATCGTCGGGCCGGATAAGTGCGACATCTTGCTACGCGACGCAGAATCGGCAGGCGGCGGGGCGCGAACTGAGCACGCAGGTGGATGTGCTGCTCGTGGTCGGCGCCACCAACAGTTCCAACTCGAACCGCCTGCGGGAAATCGGTGCCGAGACCGGCGTGCCGAGCTATCTCGTGGCGGACGGTTCGGAGATCAGGGCCGAGGTTTGCGGATGCGCAGACGGTCGACATCACGGCGGGTGCTTCGGCGCCCGAGGAAATGGTCGAGCATGTGATCGATGCCTTGCGCAAGTTCGGATCCGTCGAAGTCGTAACGATGTCCGGCCGCGAGGAAAAGGTCGAATTCAAACTTCCCGCGAAGCTCACCCAGCCGCTGGCAGCCGTAGCAGTCACGGCAGCGGCGGCGGATCGCGAAGAATAAGGAGAGCAGGCAATTGTCTATTCCGATGCTTCAAAAGACGCGCGTCGGCGCGTACATCTTCAAGCAGCACATCACGGGCACCAAGCGCTATCCGCTCGCGCTCATGCTGGAACCGCTGTTCCGCTGCAACCTCGCGTGTAACGGCTGCGGCAAGATCGACTATCCGGATCCCATTCTGAACCAGCGCCTGTCGCTCGAAGAGTGTCTCGGCGCGGTCGACGAATGCGGCGCGCCGGTCGTGTCGATCGCGGGCGGCGAGCCCCTGCTGCACAAGGAAATGCCGCAAATCGTCAAGAGCATCATGGCGCACAAGAAGTTCGTCTATCTCTGCACGAACGCGCTCCTGATGGAAAAGAAGATGGACGACTACGAGCCGAGCCCGTACTTCGTCTGGTCGGTTCACCTCGACGGCGATCGCGAAGCACACGATCACTCGGTGTCGCAACCGGGTACGTATGACAAGGCCGTTGCGGCGATCAAGGAAGCGAAGCGCCGCGGTTTCCGCGTGAACATCAACTGCACGCTGTTCAACGACGCGGAACCGGAACGCGTGTCGAAGTTCTTCGACACGCTTGGGCCCATCGGCGTGGACGGCATCACTGTGTCGCCGGGTTATGCCTATGAGCGCGCGCCGGATCAGCAGCACTTCCTGAGCCGCGACAAGACCAAGAACCTGTTCCGCGAGATTTTCAAGCGCGGCAACAACGGCAAGAACTGGTCGTTCAGCCAGTCGACCCTGTTCCTCGACTTTCTCGCGGGCAACCAGACGTATCAGTGCACGCCGTGGGGCAATCCGGCGCGCACGGTGTTTGGCTGGCAGAAGCCGTGCTATCTGGTCGGCGAAGGTTACGTGAAGACCTTCAAGGAACTGATGGAAACCACCGAGTGGGACAAGTACGGCACGGGCAAGTACGAGAAGTGCGCGGACTGCATGGTCCACTGCGGCTTCGAGGCGACTGCCGTAATGGATACGGTGGCGCATGCGCTGAAGGCGGCGAAGATTGCGCTGTCGGGTCCGCGCACGACGGGCGCGTTTGCGAAGGAACTGCCGATCGACAAGCAGCGTCCCGCCGAGTACGTGTTCTCGAAGCATGTGGAGATCAAGCTCGAGGAGATCGGGCGCATGCAGAAGGGTAAGGGCGCGAAGACGGCGGTTGTGGCGAATTAATGGCTGCCTTATCAGACTGACAGAGGGGCGGGTGACGTGAGTCATCCGCCCCTTTTGCCTTCTTATTCGGGAGAGCTATTCGGTCTCATCGAATCGGGCACATCCTAAAATGCGGGTCCAAAACCTTCCAGTTCTCCTCCCCCACTAGGTTGAGCGGCCGTTAATACCACAAACTCTTCAAGCACGCGGTGGCTGTCTTGGATGATTCGACGACTCGTGTTTGATAAAGCGTTCTGTTCTTTCATGGTGATCTTTCCCGTTAGACGATGCTTCGTGCTTTGAATGCGAGTAAGGACCTTTGTTTCGCATCGGTGCATCGGCCAACCGTCAAAAATTGTGCAATCGCCATAGGGGACAGTCAACGCTGACTG
>JAQFVJ010000281.1 GCA_029439525.1 Caballeronia sp. BR6202001591004 | reverse complement strand
GCAGGCCTGGCACCGCGCTCGGGAAAGTCGAATCAGGTGGTCGGTTCATGATGGATCGTTGAAAGCTCTATGTAGCGCGCGACGCCGCCCTTTGACAAACGAATCGCCCTGTTCATCGCGGTATTCGCGTTTAAGTTCGTCGCGGCCAATGCGCAGACGCCGCTCGCGCAGCACCCGCTGAACGACATAGTCGGCGACGGACGGAAGGATTTGCGACAGCGCGGCGAGACGCGCGAGGTACTTCAGCATCTCCGGCACGCACAGCGTGGCCGCAAAGGACAGCACCATGACCTTGACGGTCCGGGCCATGGCAAACGGGTTGAGCCGGTTGGCATGACGCGACGCGAGGCCCATCGACAGATCGACCAGCAGCATGAGAACCAGCAAAGGTGCAGCGAGTTCGGTCGCGGCCACCGCATCGTCTTCGTAGACGTAGACGCTCCAGGTCTTGTCCGTATTGCGATCACTTCGATCTTCGATGCATCGGTGCCTTCGCGACTGAGCACCACGACGATCCGATTCGCCTGAGTCTCGTCCAGGCCCTCGAACAGGGATGCCTTGCACGCGGCGAGCAGCGCGAACGGCAAGGAGGATGAGCGCGCGAGGATAGATGCTCAGAACATCAGCAGGATTTGCCCTCGTCCGCCGTTCGGGCGATGAGTTCATAGAGACTGCCGTCATCGCGGATGATCGTCGCGCTGCAAGCACCGATGCGCCCGATTCTGCCGATCGCCACGCGGGCTCCCGCGAAATAGCGTGTACCCTGCCGGTCGGCGAACCATGCGGCGAGCTCACGAGATTCAGACCGACTGCTTCCATTAGCATGCGCACGGGTCCGCTGTCGTTCTCGTGTCCCGCGAACCGCAGGGTTTTCAGCCCGTCCACATGAGCCTGCGCGAGACGCGCCGATGCGCGCGTAATCCCATGATTCAGGCTGAAGGAACCCCGAAGCCTCGGGCGGTTTGACAGGTAAACGTCCCCGCGTCCCCGGCTCGTCCGCCTGGAGTTGCACACCGCGGTAGTAATGGTCGAGGTAATCGCTTAGTTGTTCCCGCATGTTGTCGATGACGGTCACGCGCATATTGATTGTGCCGCCGCGCGCACGTGCGGCCAGCGTCAGTGCACCCAGGTCGGGGGGCGCACATAGCCTTGGTACACGCGCACGCCCGACGCCTTGTCGAGCCGCGTATGGATGAACCGGAACGCGGGCGATTCGAGTGGCGCACGCGGCGTCGACGTCTCGCGAAGAACGAATCTCTCCAGAAGCGGCCACGACGCCAAACCGAGCAGCGCGATCAGAATCGCCGTCCAGCCATAGCGAGGCGCGCGCATTGTCTGCGCAGCCAGGTCAGCGGCGCGTGTTTGAAGAGCAATGTGCGCTCGGCCCTTTGCGTGTCCAGCGCACTCGGCGGCGCGACGGTATTGAACTGCAACGCCATGTCGCCGAGATTGAAGGTCGCGCCATGCGTCAGCATGGTCTTGCGGCCGGCGGCGAGCTTGCGCGTGAATACCGTGACGCCTTCGCCAGTGGCGCGCAACATGAGCCTGTCGCCGATCAGGCGCACCGTCGCATGAAGTGGCAGGATATGCGCATCGACCAGCATGAGTTCCGCTCCCTATGCGTTGCCGATCACGACATCGCGGTTCTGTGCGAGTCTGATGCTCGCCCCCGCGTGCAACCCGTGCGTAACGAAGAATCGCACTGCGCCGTTCATTGCACGCTCCTTCGCGCACCGGCCCGGTTGGGTCCGGCTGCAGAGGACAGGCCCGGAGGGAGAGGAGGCGCCAGACACGTGTCGCCCGAGTTCTGCCGCGAGCTTATAGCTACTCCAGTGTGTCGAGCCGTCGGCGGGTTTGGGCTTGAGAGTGCGGTTGAGCACCCGCGCCTCCAGTCTGGCTGGCGGCTGCTTGGGAGCGCGCCCGGGGTGCCGGGCGTACATGCCGGAAAGTCTAAACATAGACATGGTGCTAATTCAATGACGCACCGCACTAGAATCCGCTGAATTAACGTTGCACCGCGTGCAACACGAAATAATCAACGGAGACTCCTGAGTGTCGCTCAGATCCTTCGCCTTTTCCCGCGTGCCTCCGGTGAACCATGCGCCGAAGTAATGCGGACGCCATTCGTGCCGGCATCGGCGTGTCGATCCGGCAGCTCATCATAACGGGCGTGATGCCGAGCCTGCGCGCCCGCCTGCTGCTGGGTGCCGCGCCCTTCGTCGTCGTGACCTCGGTCACGTCCTACGAAGCAGCCCGCTAGGCCTCAGACTTGCTGAAGGACGCCATGCTTCTGTCGTCCGCGCGCACCATCGTCGAGGACATTCAGTGGGAGGATGGCCGGCTCGCGGTAAATGTGCTGCCCGCCGTCGAAATGTTCGAGTCGCCGTATCAGGACCAGATTTTCTACAAGGTCGTCGACGACAACGGCAAGCTGCTCGCCGGCTCGCCCGCGCTGGACGTGCCCGCCGAAGACTTGCGGATGCCGCCGGTCTTCTACAACGGGCACGTGCAAGAGACGTCGATCCGCGCGGTCGCCTACGCGCGGCAGCTCTACAACGATGGCAAGTCCGAAGCGGTGACGGTGGTCGTCGGCAAGACCGAAGGCTTGCGGCAGGCCATGCTCGACCGGCTCTGGCGTTCGCAACTCGTCGGCGAATGCCGCCTGGATGCTCGCGCTCATCGCCATGCTGGTGCCGCTCGGTCTGGTGGTCGAACTGCGTCCGCTCATCAAGCTGAAGAACGACGTCGCCGGCCGCAAGCCGATGCAGATCGAACCGATGCAGGCCGAATCGGCGCCGAAACGCGTGGATTCGCGCACGGATCTCGCCGCCATGGTCGCATCGGTGCAGGAGGAACTGATCGTTGCGGCGGAGGGCGCTGCATCGATCTGGGCGGCTCGTTCGACGAGGCAGTGGATGTCGCCGGACACGGTGCGCTGTACGCCGCGCTCGTGTCGAATCTGGTCGACAACGCGATCCGCTACACGCACGCCGGCGGCCATGTCACGGTGAGCGTCGCGCGCGAGTACGCGTGGGTCGTGTTGCGCGTGATCGACGATGGCCCGAGCATCGCGCCGGATCTGCGCGCGCATGTCTTCGAGCGCTTCCGGCCCGGCGCGACAGCGGTGGAAGGCACGGGGCTCGGTCTGTCGATCGTGAGGGAAATCGCGCTGCGTCACGGCGGCTCGGTCGAACTCTCGCCGGGCCTCGGTGGGGCGGGATTGACCGTGAAGTTGCCGCATGGACGAGAGAATCGCGCAATGAAACTGCTCCTGGTTGAGGACAATGCCGAACTGGCGTACTGGATCGCGAATCTTCTGAAGGCGGAAGCCTTTGTGGTCGCTCACATACCGGATGCCGAACTCGCCGAAGCGATCCTCGCCAATCAGAGCCACGACATCGTGCTGCTCGGGGCGCTTTCTTCGCGAGCGACTTTCCGGCATATACGCCCGCCCCCCCGGGGCGCGCGCCCAAGCCGCCGCCAGCCAGAGACTGGAGGCGCG
>JAQFVJ010000280.1 GCA_029439525.1 Caballeronia sp. BR6202001591004 | reverse complement strand
GCGCTGGGTGTGCGCTGCCGGCACGGCCGACGATAAGTTGATGTCCGACATGGGGAAGCCTTGGTTACGCTACGTGTCAGACCGCGCGACAGGCCTTTCGACCCGCCGCGCGGCTTTTTTGACGCTTGCCTGTCCCGCTGTTTTCAGGACAGCATCACACTGCCGATACTACCTACGCTTATTCAGCGATTGCCTTGCCCGATGCATCCTTGACCTTCGCTTTCCATTGCGTCTTGATTTCCGACACGACGGAGTCCGGCAGCGAAATGTAGTCGAGGTCGTTTGCAGCTTGACCGCCGTTCTTGAACGCCCAGTCGAAGAACTTCAGCGTTTCCGTGCCTTGCGCCGGCTTGTCCTGCGCCGTGTGCAGCAGCACGAAGGTTGCACCGACGATCGGCCATGCGTCCTTGCCCGGCTCGTTCGTCAGGATTTGGTAGAACGACTTCGACCAGTCAGCGCCCGCAGCCGCTGCCTTGAACGTCTCCGTCTTCGGCTCGACGACCGTACCCGAGTTCTTCATGTCGACGTAGGTCATCTTGTTCTGCTTCGCGTACGTCCATTCCACGTAGCCGATCGCACCCGGCAGACGCTGCACGAATGCCGCGACGCCGTCGTTACCCTTGCCGCCCGTGCCCATCGGCCAGTTGACCGTCGAACCTTCGCCGACCTTCGACTTCCAGTCTGCGTTGACCTTCGACAGGTAGTTCGTCCAAATGAAGCTGGTGCCCGAACCGTCGGCGCGGCGAATCACGGCGATGTCGGTATCCGGCAGCTTGACCTTCAGGTTCAGCGCCGTGATTTCCGGGTCATTCCACTTCTTGACCTTACCGAGATAGATGTCGCCGAGTACCTGACCCGACAGCACGATTTCGGCGGCCTTCACGCCCGGAACGTTGACGACTGGCACCACGCCGCCCACCACCGTCGGGAACTGGAACAGACCGTCCTTGGCGAGTTCGTCGTCCTTCAGCGGAGCGTCCGAACCTGCGAAGTCAACCGTCTTGGCGATGATCTGCTTGATACCGCCCGACGAGCCGATGCCTTGGTAGTTGACCTTGCCGCCGCCGTTTTTCTGGTAGGCGTCTGCCCACTTGGTGTAGATCGGGGCTGCGAAGGTGCTACCCGCGCCGGTGATGTCGGCTGCCTGTGCAGACATTACGAACACTGCACCAATCAGGCCGGCCAGCGCGGTTTGCATCAATTTCATTCTTAACCTCCAGGGTTGTGAGCGTGTGGAACGACACCGCGAAATATAGGCAGACTCCATGACAGTAATGTGACTATCCGTGAAGCAAACGTGAGAATTTTCTTTCACGCTGAAAGCACCGACGGCGAGGTTGTGTCAAGTGCTTGATACAAATAAAAAAAGCGAGCCGAAGTTCGCTTTTTAGTGAAATGTGACAGAACTTAGTAAATAAACGCCTACGATGTTGCTTCCTTCACCACCTTGGCAATCGTTTCCGCGTGCCGATTCGCGTCCTGTTGCGAGGCGGCTTCCACCATCACGCGCAGAACCGGTTCGGTCCCCGAGGCGCGAATCAAGACCCGGCCGTGCGATTCGAGGGAACGTTCGGCTTGCTCGACGGCGGCCCGAATCGCTTCGCTACACTTCCAGTCGGCGCCCGGACTCATGCGCACATTGATGAGTTTTTGCGGGAACAGGCTCACGCCTTCGAGCAATTGCGCAAGCGTCCTGCCGCTGCGTTTGATCGCGGCCAACACGAGCAGCGCGGAGACGATGCTGTCACCGGTCGAATGACGATCCAGCGAGAGAATGTGGCCCGAGCCTTCCGCGCCCAATTGCCAGCCGTTCTCGACGAGCTTCTCGAGCACGTAACGGTCGCCGACGGCCGCGCGCACGAACTGCACGCCCGCTTCCTTTAGCGCGACCTCAACGGCCATGTTGGTCATCAGCGTGCCGACCGCGCCTTCCACCTTGCCCGCCGTCGCGATGCGATCCTTGACGAGCACGTAGAGCAACTCGTCGCCGTTGTAGAGGCGGCCGTGCGCATCGACGATCTGGAGGCGATCGGCGTCGCCATCTAGCGCGATACCGATATCCGCGGGATGCTCGTGCACCGCGCGCACCAGCGCCTCGGGCGCGGTGGCGCCGACCTTGTCGTTGATGTTAAAGCCGTTCGGCGCTACGCCGATCGGCACGACTTCCGCGCCGAGTTCGTGGAACACGTGCGGGGCGACATCGTACGCCGCGCCGTGCGCGCAGTCGAGCACGATGCGCATGCCGCGCAAATCCAAACTCGCCGGGAAGGTGCTCTTGCAGAACTCGATGTAGCGACCGCCCGCGTCATCCAGACGGCGCGCCTTGCCCAGACGCTCGGACGGCGCGCATTCCATCGGCTGCTCGAGCTGCTGTTCGATGCGAAGCTCGACTTCGTCGGGCAGCTTGTTGCCATCGGCCGAGAAGAACTTGATGCCGTTGTCGTCGTACGGATTGTGCGACGCGCTGATCACGACGCCCGCCGCCAGGCGCAGCGCGCGCGTCAGATACGCGATGCCGGGCGTGGGCATCGGCCCAGCCAGCATCACATCGACGCCCGCCGCCGAGAAACCCGATTCCAGCGCCGCTTCGAGCATATAGCCCGACACGCGCGTGTCCTTGCCGATCAACACTGTCGGACGGCCGCTGCGGTGCGAAGCGCGATCCGCGCCCGCGAGCACCTTGCCCGCCGCGTAGCCCAGCTTCAAAACGAAATCAGGCGTGATCGGCGCTTCGCCCACGCGTCCCCGGATGCCGTCCGTACCAAAAAAATATCGACGTGCCATTGCTGCTTGACCCTCCCTCGCGGACTTACGGCGCTGTCCCGATCCGCGACTATGTCGTTGATGGTATGCGATGGCGCTGCGCCCCGCGCCGAAATCCTGCCCTAAGCCTGTGTCAGTTGGCCGCGCGCCGACTCGCGGCGCGCATGGCTTGCCAGACCTTCAGCGCATCGACCGTTTCCGCGACATCGTGCACGCGGATGATCGACGCGCCCCGCTCTGCCGCGCAAACGGCCGCTG
>JAQFVJ010000279.1 GCA_029439525.1 Caballeronia sp. BR6202001591004 | reverse complement strand
CGCCTCGTCCTTGTACGCCAACATCGCGATGCCTCTCGACATCAGCGGGGACGGCACGCGCGCGCAGCACGAAGCCCGGTGACATGACGCACGTGGAGCCGTTGCGCGCGATGATGACGAGATCCCATTCGTCCAGCACGCTCACACAACACCGACTCGTGGATCGACCTCAACTGCTGCAAAATACGGCTGCACGATGCGCGGCAGTCGCGCCTAATCGAAGTACGACCAGCCCACCCGCAACACGCGCGGCGTCAGATTGAAGAGCTTGCCATCGGTCTATACGTAGCCGAGATGCGCGAGCGTCAGCAAATACCGGCGCGCGGCGGTGTGCGCGTGAGGCCAGTGCGCATGGCGGCCAGTGTCAGCCATGCGCGCATGCTGATCGTCGAAGGCTTCGAGGATCGCCAGGCCCGTCTCCAGACCCGCAATTCAGTCGCGCTTGTCGAGTGAAGGTTTAGTCATGCTGAGATGCTTGTTTAGTTACGAATCGCGGGCTGTTTTTGTCGCACCGCAAACTCATTTGCTAGTGCAAACCCGAAAAGCGATCGATGATCGGACACAGGCGTTCGATAATCGCGCACAATTTATCATAAATTGTTGCTTACGAATGGGGCGCGCTCATATCCTGCAATCACTCAAGAGCGACGTGTATTCCGATCCATCGAATGCCTTGCCGCTCGGCCATCGAAGCGGCGTGCGATGCATGCGGTCGTGGTAAAGATCATCGGTTCACACTCTTAACCAATGTTGGGAGACAACTCTATGGCTAGCCTTCAGGAAGAAGCGCACGGCGGCCGCCAGGCGAAAAAGGCAACGGCGAGCGGCTGGATCGGCTCGGCGCTCGAGTACTACGACTTCTTCACCTATGCGCAGGCCGCAGCGCTGATCTTTCCGCAACTCTTCTTTCCGTTGGGCAATCCGAAAGTGGCGATCGTCGCGTCGCTCGCGACCTACGGCGTGGGCTATGTCGCGCGTCCACTCGGCGCGTTCGTGCTCGGCCATCTGGGCGATACGCACGGCCGCAAGAACGTGCTGCTGATCTGCATGTTCCTGATGGGCTTATCGACAATGGCCGTCGGCCTCTTGCCGACGTATCACAGCGTCGGCATGCTGGCGCCCGCTCTGCTCGTGGTCCTGCGACTGATTCAGGGCTTCGCGGTAGCCGGTGAAATCTCCGGCGCAAGCTCGATAATTCTGGAGCACTCGCCCTTCGGACGCCGCGGCTATTACGCGAGCTTCACGCTGCAGGGCGTGCAGGCCGGCCAGATTCTCGCCGCCGCCGTGTTCCTGCCACTCGCCGCGTTCATGCCGGAAGACATGTTCAACTCGTGGGGCTGGCGTGTGCCGCTCCTGCTGTCGGCGCTGGTGCTGGTCGCGGGCTACATCATCCGGAAGGAAGTGCACGACACGCCCGCGTTCGCGGCCGAAGACGCGCACGGCAGCATCCCGAAGTTGCCGATAAGGAAGCCTTCGCCAACAGCACGCCCGACATGGTCCGCGTCGTCTGCATGGCGCTGATGAACGTGATTCCAGTCGTCGCGACGATCTTCGGCGCGGCGTATGCGGTGCAAGCGTCGTATGGCATCGGCTTCATTCAGCAAGAGCGTGTTATCTGTGGATTCCGGTGGTCGGCAATATCCTCGCGGTGCTGGTGATTCCGTTCGTCGGCAATCTGTCCGACAAGATCGGCCGCCGCATTCCGATGATCGCCGGTTCGCTGCTCTCGGGTCTGCTCTCGTTCGCGTATCTCTATGATCAGCATCAAGAACATGCCGCTCGCTATCGTGATGTCGCTACTGATGTAGCATCGTGTATCAGGGTTATAACGCGATTTTCCCGAGCTTCTTCCCGGAACTGTTCCCGACGCGGGCTCCCGTGTCTCGGCGATGGCGATCGCGCAGAACATCGGCACGACGATCACCGCGCTCTTGCCCGCGCTGTTCGCCGCCGTCGCGCCGCCGGGATCGAACAACATTCCGTTCATCATCGGCTCGCTGGCGTTCGCGGTGACGATCATCGCGTCGATCGCGGTGTACTCGGCGCGTGAGACGTATCGCATCCGCCTGAACGATCTCGGCAAGAAAAACGCCGTGCCGATGAGCGAACAGGAATACGAACGCCTCCGCGCCGATTCGATGGCCATCGATAAAGAGTGGCTAAGGCGCACGCCTGATTTCCGCGAATGTAGAAGCAGATTGCCGGGCCCTTTCGAGGACCCGGTTTTTTTCGTCTACTGCGAGTCAAAACTTTGCGCGAAAGTCTTCAGATACTTCATGCCCGTGTCGCACATGATGACGACGACGGTCGCGTGCGAACCAAGACGTTCCGCCAGACGCAGTGCCGCCGTCACGTTCGCGCCGGTCGACGTGCCGCGAAGAGGCCCTCTTCTGCCGCGAGCCGGAACGCCATCGCCTCCGCTTCGTCGGTCGAGACGCGCTCCATGTCGTCGGCGATCCCGCCGTGCCACAGCGGCACCACATTAACCCGCGCCGATGCCGTCGATCTTGTGCGCGCCGGTTGGCCCGCCCGACAGCACCGCCGATTCCGCCGGCTCGACGCCGACGATCTTCGGGTTCGCATCGTGTTCGCGCAGCCGCTACGATATGCCGCGCAACGACGCCGCCGTGCCGACGCTCTGCACGAAGCCTTCGAAGCGCCCGCACGGCTGCGCCCAGATTTCATCGGCCATCTTTGTGTAGGCGCGAAGCTGATCGGTGTTCTCCATTTGCGCCGTAATGTACGCGCCCGTTTCCTCCGCGATGCGATGCGCCGTCGCGATCATGTCCTTCGTGAGCCGCTCGGTCTGCCTGCCGTTGTCGGTCGCGACGAGCGTGAGCTTCGCGCCAAGCAAACGCATGTGATCGAGC
>JAQFVJ010000278.1 GCA_029439525.1 Caballeronia sp. BR6202001591004 | reverse complement strand
GAAAAAATCCAACGCAATGGCGACAGCTACGGAACTAGGCAAGCGTACTGTCATGCAAGCCAAGGCAGGCGGCTACAGCGAAGCATCCATCAAGGTGCTCAAGGGCCTGGGGCCGGTCAAGCAGCGGCCCGGCATGTACACGCGTACCGAGAATCCGCTGTACATCATTCAGGAAGTCATCGACAACGCTTCGGACGAGGCGCTCGGCGGCTTCGGCAAGCAGATCGTCGTCACGCTCCACACGGATAACTCCGTCTCCGTCGAAGACGACGGGCGCGGCATTCCGTTCGGCATGCATCCCGAGGAAGGCGTGCCGGTCGTCGAGATCGTCTTCACGCGGCTGCATGCGGGCGGCAAGTTCGATAAAGCCGCGGGCGGCCCCTATATGTTCTCGGGCGGCCTGCACGGCGTTGGCGTATCGGTGACGAACGCGCTCGCCACGCGCCTCGAAGTCACCGTGTGGCGCGACAACAAGGCCGCGCAACTCGCGTTCTCCAATGGCGATGTGGTCGAGACGCTCACCACGCGCGCCCTCGAACGCGGCGCGAAAAAGAACGGCACGCGCGTGCGTGCGTGGCCGGATCCCAAGTACTTCGATTCCGCGAATCTGCCGCTCGGCGAATTGCAGCGCTTGCTGCGCTCGAAGGCTGTGCTGCTGCCGGGCGTGGAAGTGGTACTCGTCATCGAAAAAACCGGCGAACGCACGACCTGGAAATACGAGGACGGTCTGCGCGGCTATCTCCTCGAAGGCATGGGCGGCAGCGATCTGCTGATTCCGCTTTTCGAAGACGAACGCTACGCGGAAAGTTCGAAGAACACCGAGGAAACCTTCGCGGAAGGCGAAGGCGCGTCGTGGGTCGTCGCGTGGAGCGAGGAAGGTCCGCTATTGCGCGAGTCCTACGTCAACCTCATTCCGACGCCCGTGGGCGGCACGCATGAATCCGGCTTGCGCGACGGTCTCTTTCAGGCGGTGAAGAACTTCGTCGAGATTCACAACCTGCAACCGAAGGGCGTGAAGCTGCTCGCGGAAGACGTGTTCGCGCGCGTGTCCTTCGTGCTGTCGGCGAAGGTGCTCGATCCGCAGTTCCAGGGGCAGATCAAGGAGCGTCTGAACAGCCGCGATGCCGTCAAGCTCGTGTCGTCGTTCTCGCGTCCGGCGCTGGAGTTGTGGCTCAATCAGCATGTCGAATACGGCAAGAAGCTCGCTGAACTGGTGATCCGTCAGTCGCAGGCGCGCACGCGCGCCGGCCAGAAGATCGAGAAGAAAAAAAGCTCCGGCGTGGCCGTGTTGCCCGGCAAGCTGACCGATTGCGAATCGACCGATATCTCGCGCAACGAGATCTTTCTGGTCGAGGGCGATTCGGCGGGCGGCTCCGCGAAGATGGGCCGCGACAAGGAATTCCAGGCCATTCTCCCGTTGCGCGGCAAGGTGCTCAACACGTGGGAAACCGAGCACGATCGTCTCTTCGCGAACAACGAAGTGCACGATATCGCGGTGGCGATCGGTGTCGATCCGCATAGTCCTGACGATCAGATCGATCTCTCGAATCTGCGCTACGGAAAGATTTGCATTCTCTCGGACGCGGACGTCGACGGCGCGCACATTCAGGTGCTCTTGCTGACGCTGTTCTTCAAGCACTTTCCGCAACTGATCGAGCGCGGCCACGTGTGCGTCGCGCGTCCGCCGCTGTTTCGCGTCGACGCGCCCGTGCGCGGCAAGAAGCCCGCGCAGAAGCTCTACGCGCTCGACGAAGGCGAACTCGAAGCGATCCTCGACAAGCTGCGCAAGGACGGCGTGCGCGAAGCCGCATGGACCATCAGCCGCTTCAAGGGCCTCGGCGAAATGAGCGCGGAGCAACTCTGGGACACGACGATGAACCCCGACACGCGCCGTCTCTTGCCGGTGGCGCTGGGCGATCTCGGCTTCGACCTGACCGTCGCGCGCATGACCATGCTGATGGGCAAGGGCGAAGCGTCGTCGCGCCGTAGCTGGCTCGAAGAGAAGGGCAACGAAGTCGAAGCGGACATCTGAGCCCGCGACGACCGAACGCATCAGGAACAGATAATCGATGGGAACCACAGACGATCTCTTCGCCAAACAGACCGCACCGGACGGCGAACGACTGACGCTCGGCGACTACGCCGGGCGCGCCTATCTCGACTACGCGATGAGCGTGGTCAAGGGCCGCGCACTGCCCGACGTATGCGACGGCCAGAAGCCCGTGCAGCGCCGCATCCTCTATGCGATGAACGAGATGGGCCTGTCGAACAACGCGAAGCCGGTGAAGTCGGCGCGCGTGGTCGGCGATGTGCTGGGCAAGTATCACCCGCACGGGGACCTGTCCGCGTACGAGGCGCTCGTGCGGCTCGCGCAGGACTTTTCGATGCGCTATCCGCTCATCGACGGGCAGGGCAACTTCGGCTCGCGCGACGGCGATGGCGCGGCGGCCATGCGCTATACCGAAGCGCGACTCACGCCGATCGCGCGTCTGCTGCTCGATGAAATCAATCAGGGCACGGTCGACTTCATGCCGAATTACGACGGCTCGTCGGAAGAGCCGAAGCTATTGCCCGCGCGTTTGCCGTTCCTGTTGCTGAACGGCGCATCTGGCATCGCGGTGGGCATGGCGACCGAAGTGCCGTCGCACAATCTGCGCGAAGTGGCGAGCGCAGCCGTGGCGATGATCCGCGATCCGAAGCTCGGCCATGCGGGACTGATGGAAAAGTTGAGGGGTCCGGACTTTCCCGGTGGTGGGCAGATCATCTCGTCGCACGCGGAAATTTCGGCGGCTTACGAGACCGGGCGCGGCAGTCTCAAGGTGCGCGCGCGCTGGAAGGTCGAGGAACTCGCGCGCGGGCAATGGCAGGTCGTCTTCACGGAGTTGCCGCCGGGTGTATCGAGCCAGAAAGTGCTTGAGGAAATCGAGGAGCTCACCACTCCGAAGATCAAGCTCGGCAAGAAGACGCTCACCCCCGAGCAGCAGCAGACCAAGCAGTCGATGCTCGGCCTCCTCGACACCGTGCGCGACGAGTCCGGCCGCGACGCACCCGTGCGTCTCGTGTTCGAGCCGAAGTCGAGCCGTAGTATCGACCAGACCGAGTTCGTCAATTCGTTGCTCGCGCATACGAGCCTCGAATCGAACGCGTCGATCAACCTCGTGATGATCGGCGCGGATGCCCGTCCGCGTCAGAAGGGCATCATCGAGATCCTGCACGAGTGGATCGGCTTCCGCTTCGCGACCGTGACGCGGCGCACGCAGCATCGGCTCGGCAAAGTCAACGACCGCATCCATATTCTCGAAGGGCGGATGATCGTCTTCCTGAATATCGACGAAGTCATTCGCATTATCCGCGAATCCGACGAACCGAAGCAGGCGCTGATCGACCGTTTCAAACTGTCGGACCGACAGGCGGAAGACATCCTCGAAATCCGGCTGCGTCAGTTGGCGCGGATGGAGGCGATCAAGATCGAGCAGAAGCTCTCCGACTTGCGCGACGAAAAGACCAAACTCGAAGAACTGCTCAACAGCGATGCCGCGATGAAGCGTCTGCTCATCAAAGAAATCGAGGCCGACGCGAAGCAATACGGCGACGATTGCCGCACGCTTATTCAGCAAGACAAGCGCGCGACCTTCGAGGCGCGTGTCGTCGACGAGCCGGTGACGGTGGTGGTGTCGCAGCGCGGCTGGGTGCGCGCGCTGAAAGGTCACGGGCTCGATCCGGCGGGCTTCACGTTCAAACAGGGCGATGGCTTGTACGCGGCATTCCAGGCGCGCACGCCGGATTCGCTGATCACGTGGGGCAGCAAGGGGCGTGTGTATTCGGTGTCGGTCGCCTCGCTGCCGGGCGGTCGCGGCGATGGTGTGCCGGTGACGTCGCTGATCGAACTGGAGTCGGGCACGCATCTGCTGCATTACTTTGCGGCGAACGCGGAGCAGCAATTGCTGCTGGCATCGAGCAACGGCTTCGGTTTCATCGCCAAGCTCGGCGACATGGTGAGTCGCCAGAAGGCGGGCAAGGCGTTCATGACCATCGACGAAGAGGCGGTTCCGCTCGCGCCGATGCCGGTGATTCCGGGTGCGAACTATGTCGCGTGTCTATCGAGCACGGGACGTCTGCTCGTGTTCGGCATGGACGAGATGAAGACGCTTTCGGGCGGCGGACGCGGCGTCACGCTGATGGCGCTCGATCTGAAAGAAACGCTGCGTCAGGCGCTCGCGATCGATGCGCGCGGCGTGGTGATGATCGGCGCCGGGTGGGGCGGCAAGGTGTGCCACGAGAAGCTCAGCGGTTCGCAGTTGCAACTGCATTTAGGCAAGCGTGCGCGCAAGGGGCGGGCGCGGGATTCGTCGCTGAAGGTGACGGAGTTGCGGCCGGTGTTCGAAGGGTAGGCTTTGCCTGAACCGTGTTGGAAGACGCCCTCGCTGACTCGTGCAGTGGGGCGT
>JAQFVJ010000277.1 GCA_029439525.1 Caballeronia sp. BR6202001591004 | reverse complement strand
TCCACGCTTCCTCCCCACGATTTTGGTCACCCTCTCGCAGTTGCGCTTCGCTTCATTCGCTCTGTTCAACTCATGGTAGAACTTGCACCTACAAGATTGCGTCCATATACTCTGGGCACACAAAAAAAGCCGACTCGTTACCGAGTCGGCTTAAAAGTCCTGGCCATTCCGAGGGCCTTGCCAGAATCTGAAAGACGGGGCATCGAAACGGAAACGGACGCTTTATCGCGTTGCTTCCAAACATATTGATACATTGTATCAATAGCTTGTTCGCGACAGTGCTGTGACAGACACAAATGTCACGAAACCGATTGGCCGAAGTCAGCGACCTGGCGAATCAATCAAGACGTTGCAGACACTTACGTGCACGCATGTGAAAAAGACGCATCATAAACAAAAAAATCACACGAATTCGATGCGGCAGTTTTGTCTTCGACAAAAAGAAAACCCGCGATGTGGGGCATGCGGACTCAAGTCCACGGTACGCACGGTACGTAAAACGTGACATGTCGATGAAAGATCGAGCCAAATCGATAGCAAGAAAACGCGCGCCGACCGGGAAGCCGATATTTTCCCGTGGGACAATCGACACCCTCGTTTCTCGCGCTCTTGCCGATGCCCCCTCCCCGTTCTCAAGCGCCCCTGATGGGGCGTCATGGTACTGACCTTTTCGGCCTTCATCTTCAACACCACGGAGTTCGTGTCCCCGTCGGATTGCTGACCGACATCGGAAACAGCCTCGACATGCGCGCCACCGACGTCGGCGTCGTGATGACGATCTACGCCTGGACGGTAGCGGTCGCGACGCTGCCCTTGACCATGTTCGTCCGCGAAGTCGAGCGCCGCGTGCTGTTGATGCGCGTCTTCGTCATGTTCATCCTCAGTCACGTCGTGACGGGTTTCGCGCCGAACTTCGACATTCTCGTGCTGGGCCGAATCGGCATCGCGTTTGCGCACGCCGTGTTCTGGTCGATCTCGATTCCGCTCGTCGTGCGCCTGGTTCCGCCGGAAGGTGAGCGGTGCGCACTTGCGATGATGTCGATCGGCACATCCATCGCGATGGTGGCCGGTGTCCCGATCGGACGCGCGATTGGCGACGTGCTCGGATGGCGCGCGACGTTTCAGATCATCGCGTGCGCCGGTGTGCTCGGCATGGCAGTGCTTTGGCTGACGGCTGCCGCAAGTGCCAGGCGAAGGCACCGGATCGCTGCGAAATGTGACGAAGCTCCTGAAGACACCGATGCTGGTCGTGCTGTTCGCAGTGACTGTCCTCACGGTCTGCGCGCACTTTTCGGCGTTACCTATCTCGAACCTTTTGCGCACCTCGTGACGCGCGCGAGCAACGATCAGATCACGTTCCTGCTCGTGCTGTTCGGTGCCGCGGGCATTCCCGCTGCATTTTGTTTTCAGCCGCTTCTACACGAAGCGCCCGTGGCGATTCCTAGTGTCGACCGTGGCCACGCTGACCGCATGCCTGCTGCTCTGGCCCTGTGCGCAATATCTCGGCACTTTGTCGATCCTCTTGCTGTTCTTGGGACGTGGCAATCATCTGCTTTGGCCTTGCCATGCAGGCTCACGTGCTGAAGCTCGCTCCCGACGCGGCAGATCTCGCCATTTCAATGTTTTCCGGGCTGTACAACATCGGCATCGGCGGCGGTGCATTGCTGGGCAAATTCGTGGCGCGCGATATCGGACTTGCGTGGGCGGGCACGTTCGGCGCGATGATCGGGACAATCAGCGCGACAGTGTGCGCGCTGGCTTTTAGTGGTAACGCGTCGAGTCGCGTGGCGCGATGCTGAAACGTCGATCGAACCGCGCGCGAAAGCGATGCTCACCGAAGATTCGCCCGAACCTCAAAACATTTTCATTGAGCGTGGCATGAAACGCGGTGCGATCGAATCCATGAGCATCGACGCATATCTGCGGCGCGCTTTCAGCGAGCTTCGCCGAGCACGGCGCAAGAAACGCGAAATCAGCCGCGCCCGATACGAAGTGATACTCGGGCTTTTAGAGTCGTTAACAAAATGACGTTCGCAATTGTCGCCAGCATATGATTGCAGCAAGCGATTTTCATGAAGGCCACGTGGATGAAGGCGAGCCGTTCGAAGCGGATGCGTAGTTGGCGAAAGTTGTGAAGCCACGAAATGGTTCGC
>JAQFVJ010000276.1 GCA_029439525.1 Caballeronia sp. BR6202001591004 | reverse complement strand
GCGGCGGGCGCGTCGAGGTGCTGGTCGAACGGCTCACCGGCGCGACCACCGCGCTCGCGCAGATTCGCGCGGGCGAGAGCCCGACCGAAGGCAGCACGATCCGCCTCGCGGATGCGTTCGATGTAACCGTGGGCGCGCGCGTTGAGCCGTTCTACACGCTGCAGTTTCCGCAGGAATGTCTGACACTGATCAAGCAATTCGGCCGCTTGCCGCTGCCGCCGTACATCAAACACGACGTCGATGCCTACGACGAAACGCGCTACCAGACGGTCTATGCGGCCAATCCCGGCGCGGTGGCCGCACCGACCGCCGGCCTGCATTTCGACGATGCGCTGTTCGCCGAACTGGAGAAACGCGGCATCGAGCGCGCGACGCTGACGCTCCACGTCGGCGCGGGCACGTTCCAGCCGGTGCGCGTCGAGAACATCGCCGAGCACAAGATGCACAGCGAGTGGTACGACCTGCCGCAGACGCTGGTCGACCGGATCGCCGCGGTGAAGGCGCGCGGCAACAGGGTGATCGCGGTCGGCACCACGTCGATGCGCGCGCTTGAAGCCGCCGCGCGGGATGCCGCGAATGCAGGCCGTCCGCCCGCCGCGACGCAGGCCGAAACCGATATCTTCATCACGCCGGGTTATGAATTCCGGGTCGTGGATCGGCTGGTGACGAACTTCCACTTGCCGAAATCGACACTGATGATGCTCGTCTCCGCGTTCGCCGGTATGGACACGATTCGCGACGCATATCGTCACGCGATCGAGCAACGTTATCGCTTTTTCAGCTACGGCGACGCCATGTTGCTGACTCGTCAGCAGTAAGTTTCCTCAACCTTGCGCCGGACTGTTTTCCGATAGCAGGAGCATAAATAAGATGACCGCTGGTCACTTCACCCCGCCCGAGAACGGGCCCAAGTTCGAATTGCTGACGACCGACGGCCAGGCGCGCCGCGGTCGTCTCACGCTCAATCACGGCGTCGTCGAGACGCCGATCTTCATGCCGGTTGGCACCTACGGCACCGTCAAGGCGATCCAGCCACGCGAACTCGAAGAAATTCGCGCGCAGATCATCCTCGGCAACACGTTCCACCTCTGGCTGCGTCCGGGTCTTGAAGTGATCGGCGCGCACGGTGGCTTGCACAAGTTCATGGGCTATAACTATTCAATTATAACTGATTCCGGCGGATTTCAGGTGTTTTCGCTGGGCGAGCTACGCAAGATCACCGAGGAAGGTGTCACGTTCGCGTCGCCCATCAACGGCGACAAGCTGTTCCTGTCGCCCGAAGTGTCGATGCAGATCCAGAAGGTGCTGAATTCCGACATCGTCATGCAGTTCGACGAATGCACGCCCTACTCGACCAAAGGCATTTCGACCTCGCATAAGGCAGCCGCCGATTCCATGCGCATGTCGATGCGCTGGGCAAAGCGTTCCGTCGATGAATTCAACAAGCTCGGCAATCCGAACGCGCTGTTCGGCATCGTGCAGGGCGGCATGTTCGAGGGCCTGCGCGACGAATCGCTGGCGGGTCTGAGCGATATCGGCTTCCATGGCCTCGCGATTGGCGGGTTGTCCGTCGGCGAGCCGAAGGAAGACATGATGCGCGTGCTGAACCACATCGGCCCGAAGCTGCCCGCCGACAAGCCGCACTACCTGATGGGCGTCGGCACGCCGGAAGACTTCGTGGCGGGCGTCGCGGCGGGCGTCGACATGTTCGACTGCGTGATGCCGACGCGCAATGCGCGCAACGGCTGGCTATTTACGCGCTTCGGCGATCTCAAGATCAAGAACGCGTCGCACAAGAGTTCGATGAAGCCGCTCGACCAATCCTGCACCTGCTATACGTGCCAGAACTTCACGCGCGGCTATCTGCATCACCTGCATCGCGTGGGCGAGATTCTCGGCGCGCAATTGAACACGATCCACAATCTGCACTATTACCTTCAGCTGATTGGCGAAGTGCGGGAAGCGGTCGAAAATCACATGTTCGAGGCGTTCCGCAAGACCTTCGCGGAGAATCGCGCGCGCGGCGTGGACTGAGCTTGCCGCCAGTTCGCGTGCGATCGCCGCGCCAAGCATTGCAATTTACTTATTACCGCTTGCAGCACAGATTTGTCGCCGATCGGCCGTAACGGCTTGACGGCAAAGCCCATTCTAGCGATTTAAGGCAAGGTGCGAGTGGTAAAATGCCGAGGTAACTTCCAGTCGATTTTTTCGAACACGATTCGAAACGTGAATACGGAGAGACCAACGTGTCGTTCATTTCCAATGCCTTTGCACAACAAGGCGCATCCGCGGGTGGCGCGGAATTCCAGCTGATGAGCTTCCTGCCGCTGATCTTGATGTTCGCGGTGCTGTACTTCATCATGATCCGTCCGCAGATGAAGCGTCAGAAAGAACACCGCAACATGCTCGTGGCCATGGCCAAGGGCGATGAGGTCGTGACGAACGGCGGCATCGTCGGCAAGATCACGAAGGTGTCGGACGCGTATGTCGGCGTGGAAATCGCCGAAGGCACGGAAATCACCATTCAGAAGGCATCCGTGACGACCATCCTCCCGAAGGGCACGATCAAGTCGCTGTAAGGCCATTCGTTCCATCGCGTCCGGCGCGGCCTCGCTCACCGAGTCAACCGAGTCTTCTATGCCGGCTCATCGCGCATAACGCCGGACGCACCCTCCCCCGCAGCCAACTATCCGTTCGGCCATTTCCATGAATCGTTACCCCCTCTGGAAGTATGCCGTGATGCTGGTGGCGCTTGTCATCGGCCTCGTGTATACGCTGCCCAATTTCTTCGGCGAAGCGCCGGCCGTGCAGGTATCGAGCGGCAAGCCCACGGTCAAGCTCGACTCGACCACGCTCGCGAATGTCGAAAGCGCACTCTCCGCGAGCAACATCAAGGCCAACGAAGTCACCTTCGACAATTCGCAACTGAACGCGAACATCCGCGTGCGCCTGAAGGACACCGACATGCAATTGCGCGTGAAGGACCTGCTCAGCAAGGCGCTGAACTCGGACCCGACGGACCCACAGTACATCGTCGCACTGAACCTGCAAAGCGCGTCGCCGGGCTGGCTGGGCGCGCTACACGCGCTGCCGATGTACCTCGGTCTCGACTTGCGCGGCGGCGTGCACTTCCTGCTGCAGGTCGACATGGCCGGCGCGCTCAACAAGAAGCTCGATTCCGACGCAGCGGACGCGCGCACCTATCTGCGCGATCGCAATGTGCGCGACGGCGGCGTGAACCGCGTGGCGCAATCGGTTGTGGTGAATTTCTCAGATCAGGTGACGGCCGACAACGCGCGCACCCTGCTCCTGGCCGGCGTCTCCGAACTGCAATGGTCGACGCGTCAGGGCGACGACGGCTATCAGGTGGTCGGCACGTTCTCGCCGTCGGCGCAGAAGGTCGTCGAGGACGGCGCGCTCAAGCAGAACATCACGACGCTGCATAACCGCGTCAACGAACTCGGTGTAGCCGAGCCGGTGATCCAGCAGCAAGGTTCCGACCGCATCGTGGTCGAGCTGCCGGGCGTGCAGGACACGGCGAAGGCGAAGGACATCATCGGCCGCACAGCGACGCTCGAAGCGCGTCTGGCCGATCCGGTCAACACCTACATCGGCGCGAACGATCCGGTGCCGCCGGGCGACGAAGCGTTCAAGCAGGACGACCGCCGCGTGCTCCTGTGCAAGCAGGTGATTTTCACCGGCGCCCGCATCATCGACGCGTCGGCGGGGTTCGACGATCACCAGCGTCCGTCGGTGAACATCCGTCTGGACTCGGCCGGCGGCCGCGCGATCGCGAGCGTGTCGCGCGACAACATCGGCAAGCCGATGGCGATGGTGCTGTTCGAAAAGGGCAAAGGTGAAGTGCTGACGGTCGCGAACATCCAGTCGGAGCTGGGCGATCGCTTCCAGATCACCGGCCAGCGGACCGCGCAGGCCGCGACCGATCTCGCGCTGCTGCTGCGCGCCGGTTCGCTGGCGGCGCCGATGGACATCATCGAGGAACGCACGGTCGGGCCGAGTCTCGGCGCGGACAACATCAAGAAGGGCTTCGATTCGGTGCAGTACGGTTTCGCCGCGATCGCCGTTTTCATGGTCGCGTACTACCTGCTGTTCGGCCTGTTCTCGATGATTTCGCTGTCGGTGAACTTGCTGCTGCTGGTCGCGGTGCTGTCCATGCTGCAGGCCACGCTGACCTTGCCGGGTATCGCCGCTATCGCGCTCGCGCTTGGTATGGCGATCGATGCGAACGTGCTGATCAACGAACGTATCCGTGAGGAGCTACGCAATGGCGCGCCGCCGCAGACCGCGATTCAGAAAGGTTTCGCGCACGCGTGGGCAACCATTCTCGACTCGAACGTCACGACGCTGATCGCCGGTCTCGCGCTGCTCGCGTTCGGTTCCGACCCGGTGCGCGGTTTTGCGGTCGTGCACTGTATCGGTATTCTGACGTCGATGTTCTCGGCGGTGTTATTCTCGCGCGGTCTCGTGAATCTGTGGTACGGCGGCAAGAAGAAGCTGAAGTCGCTGGCGATCGGTCAGGTCTGGCGTCCCGAAGGCGCGGATACCGACTCGGTCGCCGCAGCGTATCTCGCAGCCCAGCGCGGCGACGATTCGCCGGTCGATGAAATCGTACAGACCGCCAAGGGCAAGAAAAAGATTGCCGCCCTGCGCGCGCAGGCCGCGGCCAATGCGGCGCCTGCGCGGGGCGACAAGCCGACCGTGCACCGCCGTTTGGGCCCCGGCGTCGATCAACAGAAACCGGGCCAGTCGCACTGAGTCCGCTGAGTCCGGATAGAACAGAAAATGGAATTCTTCCGTATCCGCTGCGATATACCGTTCATGGAATGCGCGTTGATCTTCAACGTGATCTCGTTCCTGACGTTCCTCGCGGCCGTGTTTTTCCTCGTGCACAAGGGGCTGCATCTGTCGGTAGAGTTCACCGGTGGGACGGTCGTCGAAGTGCAGTATCCGCAAGTCATTTCGCCCGAACCCGTTCGCGCGACGATGACCAAGCTCGGCTACGGCGACGCGCAGGTGCAGAACTTCGGCACCTCGCGCGACGTGCTGATCCGTTTGCCGCTGAAACAGGGCCTCACCTTCGCGCAGCAAAGCGATCAGGTGATGACCGCGCTCAAGGCCGACAACGCGTCGGTAACGCTGCAGCGTGTGGAGTTCGTCGGTCCGCAGGTGGGCAAGGAACTGGTGACGAATGGGCTGGCCGCGCTCGCCTGCGTGGTGATCGGCATCGTGATCTACCTGTCGTTCCGCTTCGAGTGGAAGTACGCGGTGGTGGGCATCATCGCAAACTTGCACGACGTGGTGATCATTTTCGGCTTCTTCGCGTTCTTCCAGTGGGAGTTCTCGCTCTCGGTGCTGGCGGCGATTCTCGCGGTGCTCGGCTATTCGGTGAACGAGTCGGTGGTTATCTTCGACCGGATTCGGGAAACCTTCCGCAAGCAGCGCAAGATGACCGTGATGGAAGTGATCGACCACGCAATTACGTCGACGATGTCGCGGACCATCATCACCCACGGCTGTACGGAAATGATGGTGCTGTCGATGTTCTTCTTCGGCGGCCCGACGCTGCATTACTTCGCGCTGGCACTCACCGTCGGTATTCTGTTCGGTATCTACTCGTCGGTGTTCGT
>JAQFVJ010000275.1 GCA_029439525.1 Caballeronia sp. BR6202001591004 | reverse complement strand
ACGCTCTGACTGCTTGCCTGTTTCTTTGCGCCGAAGAATCAGGCAAGAATCCTCCAGTTTTGTGTATTCACGTTGACCGCCCGCCTTTCTAAGATGGTGTCATCGCCGATGTCCCTGATGTCCGCAGCGGAGGAAGTCTCCCGAGCCGCGGCGTAGCCGTTTTGCGCGTATCGTTCTTCATCATCATAAAAGGGAAACCTCAACGTGCTCGATCGCGTCCATGCCATGCGTGTCTCTACGCGTGTCGTCGATACGAACAGCTTCACGCGCGCCGCCGAATCGCTCGGCATGCCGCACGCCAGTGTCTCGACGACCGTGCAACAACTCGAAGCGCTAGTCGGTGTGCAACTGCTCGCCCGCACGACACGGCGCCTGAATCTGACTGTCGACGGCGCCGCCTATTACGAGCGCTGCTCGCAAATTCTCGCCGATATCGACGAGCTTGAGTCCGGCTTCGGCGCCGGAGAAGAAACGGCTGCGCGTCGAGATGCCGGATACGGGTCGCGACCAGCATCGTCGTGCCCGCACTACCGGAATTTCATGCGCGTTATCCGCATATCGAATTGTCGATCGACATCGGCACGCGCACCGTCGATCTGGTCGGCGAAGGCGTCGATTGCAGCGTGCAGCTCGGCGAACTGCCCGACTCGGGACTCATCGCGCGGCGGCTCGGCGTGCTCGAACAGGTGACGTGCGCGAGTCCCGCGTATCTGGAAAAGCACGGCACGCCGCGCTCGCTTAACGAGCTCGAGCAGCATGTTGCGGTGAACTGCGTGTCGGAAAAGAGCGGGCGCCCGGCCGATTTCGACTTCGACGTGAACGGCGAACCGCTCACGATGAAGATGCACGGCTTCGTCCAGGTCGCCGACGAGCACGCTTATATCGCGTGTGGCATCGAAAGGCTCGGGCTGATTCGGCCACTGCGGATCGCGGCGCAACCGTTCCTGCGTGGCACATGGAAGGGCTACGTGCTGCCGTCGATCACGCTGGGCGCGGCCGTCGCTGCGGTGATGGCGCGCTTCACGGGGCCGCGTTCGTCGAAGTGCTCGGCGAGGATTCCGTGCGCACCGCGCGCGCGAAAGGCGTGCACGAGCCGATGGTCATCGTGAAGCACTGCCTGCGCAACGCGATGATTCCCGTCGTCACGATGATGGGCCTGCAATTCGGCTTTCTGCTCGGCGGCTCGATCGTGGTCGAGAAGGTGTTCAATTGGCCGGGTCTCGGGCGTCTGCTCGTCGATGCCGTCGAGATGCGCGACTATCCGGTAATTCAGGCGGAAGTGCTGCTGTTTTCGCTCGAGTTCATCGTCATCAATCTGATCGTGGATGTGCTGTACGCGGTCATCAATCCGACCATCCGTTTCAAAGGCCTGCATGAGTACGATCACCGACACCCGTCGCCACGCATGAGATCTGCACGCCGTGGACGGAGTTCTGGCGCAAGTTCAGGCAGCAACCGGCCGCGAAGGCCGCCGGCGTGTTCGTGTTGCTGTTGACTTTTGATCGCGGCATCGCGCCGTACGATCCGGAAAACTACTTCGACTACGATGCGCTGAACGCGGGTCCGTTTGCCGCGCACTGGTTCGGCGTCGATTTGCTGGGCCGCGACATTCTGAGCCGCATCCTCGTGAGCAGCCGCGTTTCGCTGACGGCGGGGCTTCTGTCGGTCGTGATCGGCGCACGTTCTTCGGCTTGCTCGCGGGGTATTACGAAGGCTGGTGGGAGCGCATCGTGATGCGTATTTCCGACGTGCTGTTCGCGTTTCCGGGCATTCTGCTCGCGATCGGCGTAGTCGCGATTCTCGGCAACGGCATGGTGAACGTCATGTGCGCGGCAATACGCTCGCGCTCAAGCATCTTACCTATATCGAGGTGGCGCGCAGCATCGGCGCATCGGACTGGACGATCATCATGCGGCACATTCTGCCGGGCACGATTTCGTCTGTCGTCGTGTACTTCACGATGCGCATCGGCACGTCGATCATCACGGCGGCGAGCCTGTCATTTCTCCGACTCGGCGCGCAGCCGCCGACGCCCGAGTGGGGCGCGATGCTCAACGAAGCACGCGCCGACATGGCGATGGCGCCGCACGTCGCGATCTTCCCGAGCCTCGCGATTTTCTTCACGGTGCTCGCCTTCAACCTGCTCGGCGACGGCTTGCGCGATGCGCTCGATCCGGAGCTCGACCGGCCATGACGCACATCGGCACCTTGCAGACAGGGCCGCGCGGCACCATCGCGGATGTGGTGGGCGTGACGGTCGGACATTGCACGCTGGCAAACGGCGATGTGCAGACCGGCGTCACCGTGATTTGACCGCACGCGCACGACGTGTTCCGCGCGAAAGTGCCGGCCGCCGCGTGCGTCATCCATGGCTTCGGCAAGAGAGAGCGTCGGACTCGTGCAGGTCGATGAACTCGGCGTGCTCGAAACGCCGATCGCATTGACCAACACTTTTAACGTCGGCGCTGTCGCGCACGCGCAGATTCGCGCGGCAATCGAAGCGAATCCGCAGATCGGCCGCGACTGGCCGAGCGGGAATCCGCTCGTGTTCGAATGCAACGACGGCTGTCTCAACGACATGCGGGTTTTTGATGTCGATCATAATCATTACCGCGCGGCGCTCGATGCGTGCAGCGAAGACGTCGTGCGTGGTGAGGTAGGCGCGGGACGCGGCATGTCGTGCTTCGATCTGAAGGGCGGCATCGGAACGGCGTCACGCGTGGTGCGAATCGGCGCGCACGAATACACGGACGGGCGCGCTCGTGCTCACGAATTTCGGGCGCCTGCCGCAACTCGTCATCGATGGCGAAGCGATCGGACGCAGACTTCATGCGGCGCAGAACACGCATGACAAACCCGAGCAAGGCTCGATCATCATAATCGTCGCAACCGATGCGCCGCTCGACGCACGCCAGCTCCGACGCGTGGCCGCCGAACTCGTGCGCACCGGATCGACCTACGGTCACGGCAGCGGCGATATCGCGCTGGCGTTTTCAACGGCGTACACCGTTGCGCACGATGCGGACTTCATCGCGATGCCACCGTTGCTCAACGACGCGTGCCTCGACCCGCTGTTTCGCGCCGCCGCTAACGTCGAACAGGCGATCATCGATGTGCTCTTCAGTGCCGAAACCGTCATCGGACGCAATGGGCATCGTCGCATCTCGCTCAACGAAGCTCTGGAAAAACGCTCATCAAAGTGCTGATTTTGACGGACATCGAAGGTATCGCGGGCGTGTTCCATCCGGAGCAGACGCGTCCCGGCAACGGCGAGTACGAACAGGCGCGCCGCTGGATAACGCACGAAGCCAACGCGGCCGCGCAGGATGCGTTCGACGGCGGCGCGACGCAAGTGTGGATCAACGACTCGCACGGCGGCTTTCGCAACCTCATGCCCGATCTGCTCGATCCGCGCGTGCGTATCGTGCTCGACAAACCGCGCACGCTCGGCATGATGGCGGGGCTAGAGGGATCGCCCGATCTCGTGTTCATGGTCGGCTATCGCGCGTGCGCAGAGTCGCGGCATTCTGGCGCATACTATCAACAGCGTGGCGTTCGCGCGCGTGGCGCTGCTGACCGGCGATGACGTATTCGGCGCCGAGACGCTGCCTGCCTTTCCCGGCGCGCGTTTTCTGTGCGTGAAGACCGCGTGGGGTTATTCGACGGGCGTGTCGGAAACACCCCGCCACGGCTTGCGAAGCGATACGCCGCGCCGCGTGCGAAACGGTCGAAGGCGCGGCATCCCGAACGCGTGCATCGCATCTGTCACATGCCCGTGCGCCACTGCGAACTGCGCACGCAAACCACCGCATTCGCCGATCTTTTCTACCAGTGGCCGACGCTCGAGCGCGTCGATCCGGTGACCCTCGCCTTCGATGCGCCGAGCGCGGAACATGTCGTGCGCACACTCAATTGCCTATCGGCAATAAGTTTCATGTTGCGGTAAAGCCGCCAATCATCGTGAGTATCGTTAGGTTAGAATGGAGCCCTTCATTCACGAAGCAGGCATTCATTCTTTCGGTTTGCAGACGACTTTCATGCACGACGTCAGGCTCGAACACAACGACGACGCGGCGCTCGATCCCGCCGATCCGCAGTTGCTGATGCGCGGTTCGCTCTTCATCGACGGACACGAGGCCGGTTGCTGGGAAGCGCGCCGCGACGGCACGTGGGCGGCGCATCTGCGTCGCACGCAGGGCTGGACCGTCGAGGCGAGCAAACGCGCGCTGATCGAACGGCTCGCGCAGGAAGCCTGACTCGCTCACATTCAACACAACGGTTTCAACCATGTATTTGTCGATCATCGCCGTGGGGCTCGGCGGCGGCCTGGGATCGTTGCTCCGCTGGGTGCTGGGGCTGCGCCTGAACGCGGTCTTTCCGAACCTGCCGCTCGGCACCTTCGCGTCGAACGTGATCGCCGGCTACATCATCGGCGTCGCGGTGGCGTTCTTCGCGCGCAATCCTGATATTTCAGTCGAATGGCGCCTGTTCATCATCACCGGATTGATGGGCGGGCTGTCGACCTTCTCCACGTTCTCGGCCGAAGTCGTGGCGCATCTCCAGCAAGGACGCTTCGGCTGGGCGCTCGGGGAAATCGCGATCCACGTCGGCGCGTCGCTGCTGATGACAGCGCTCGGCATCGCGACCGTGGCCGTCGCTACCTGAGTCCGGTCCCACTCGCCGCAACCAGCCTGATCATTCTTTTTTTCTCGCCGATCGACGATCGGCGGTTCCTCGCCGCACGCCGCGCGGTTTTCTCAATGCAATAACCGAAGGACACGAAGGTGAAGAAATGCCTGAGCAGCTTGCGCTCATCGAAGTTCAGCCGTATCAGACGAGCGATTTCGACGGCGTGATTGACGTGTTCCTGCGCTCCGTGCGCGAG
>JAQFVJ010000274.1 GCA_029439525.1 Caballeronia sp. BR6202001591004 | reverse complement strand
CTTGGTTTCGGAGGCGGTAGCAACGGTTCGATGAGTGCCCAAAGTTCGTCGAGTATAGGGTTAGCCATGTCTCTTTCGTCGTCGAAACAATGAGCAGGTTAAGAGCATTCATCAAGGGTTATAACGGCCCTTTTCTTCATTTGGTTAAGGGCTCTTAGCGGAACGCCGCCGCGCAAGAGGCCTGAAGCTTAACCATCCCGAAGCGGTGGTAGCCTTCATCTCGGCTGCGTTGATGGAAGCCGCCAGAAACGGCAAGACCGTCGCCGAGGTCATGCACTATGGCACCACACTGCTCACACGCGACGCTCGCAACCCTCAAGCCCATTGCGCGTAGCCGACGGCGTTTGCATTCGCCGCGTTCGCGCATGATGGATCGCCCGAGTCGTCGTTGGCGGCGTATGCGTTCCGCTGGGTCGAGAATCAGGCGCGGCCGCTGCGTTGAAGGCGGTGCCGCTGGGTCAGTTCGCGGGACAGCGCATCATCGTGGCGTTGCGTGGGTTGATCGATATCGCCGTGACGCGCGCGCGCTTGAGACGCCCTCCGATCGCATCCATACATTTGCGCCGCAGTTGGGCGTGTTGTCCGCGCGGCACGAGTCGCAGTATTCGCGGCTCTTTCGCTCCTGAACCTTTTTAGCATTCGAATTTACATCGCATGAACGCTCCCGTTTATTCCGCTGCCGCCCGTCGAACCAAGAAGTTGCCGCCATTGCGCGTCGGCGTGGGCGGACCGGTCAGCTCCGGCAAGACCACTCTGCTCGAAATGCTCTGCAAGGCGATGCGCGAACGATACGATCTCGTCGCCATCACCAACGATATTTATACCGAAGGAAGATCAGCGTCTCCTGACTGTGGCGGGCGCGCTGCCGGCGGAACGCATCATGGGCGTGGAAACGGGCGGCTGTCCGCATACCGCGATCCGCGAGGATGCGTCGATCAATCTCGAAGCGGCGGATCGCATGGTGTCGCGCTTTCCGGATGCGGATATCGTGTTCATCGAATCGGGTGGGGATAATCTCGCGGCGACGTTCAGTCCAGAGCGTCGGACCTCACGATCTATGTGATCGATGTCGCCGGTGGCGAGAAGATTCCGCGCAAGGACGGCCCGGGAATTACGAAGTCCGATTCGCTTGTCATCAACAAGACGGACCTCGCGCCTTACGTCAGCGCGAATCTCGATGTCATGGCGAGCGACGCGAAGAAGATGCGCGGAGAGCGGCCGTTCGTGATGTGCAATCTGAAGGCGCTGGATGGACTGGATCAGGTGATTGCGTTTATTGAGAAGAAGGGGCTGTTGGCCGCGTAACGGATGCAGGAGCCATCATCCCGCCGCCTTCTGCTCGACACCACCGGCGCCGCCTCGAAGTCTTCATCCCCTCCACATGCGGTGCCCTCGCCTCCTCCTCTCTCCACCTTTTCCGCGCCCGCACTATCCGTCTCACGGCCAGCCGCGCCATCTTCACCCAACCCGACGGCCGCGGATCCGCCAGCATGCTCAACGCCCGCGCATAATCCAGCGTCAGCTCCGGCGTCCACGCCATCGTTGCCGCGCGCTTCCTCAACTTGCGCGGCCATCCATAATTTCGGAGGCGTCGCGAGCCGCCAGAACGGCCGCCATCCGCCGCGCGGTCCCCACACTCGCGTCGATGCACCCTCGATCGCCGCTCTTCCAGCGCCCGCGCCACCGTGCTCGAACAATTGCGATATGTCAGGTTATACGTCTCGTCGTGCCGATACGTCTCCTAGAACCGCGCCAGCCGCTCCGGATCGCGCACCTTGTGCGTCGATTCGCACCACGCCGTCGATTCCGTCACGTAGTCCGGCTGCCACAGCCCGGGCACGTCGTTGTCCCGCGTCGCGTGCAGAATCCGCGAAAACTCGTCCGGCGAACGATCGATATCCACCGCCGGATGCAGACTGATGTAGATGCCCTCGGGCGTTTCGAGCGCCGCGTGTTCCGTCGAAATCGTGCCTTGCCGATCCACTGCCGCGATATACCGATCGACGATCAACTGCCGCCGCGCCTCCTGCTTCGCAGATCCGGTCCATACATGCACCGTCAACGCGGTTTCGTGCGGCTCGGGCGGCCCTTCGAACACCGCATTCGCGAACGGCGAGGCATTCCTTCCGTCGTCATCAGCCGGGTTCCTCACCATTCGCCGCACCCGCGACGCGAGCAGGATCATGTTCCAGCCGCCGAAAAACAGCCCGAACGCCACGCAATACGCGACCGTTCCCGCGTACCAGTCCGGATACGGCTGATAAAAGAAATATGGCGATGGCGATTTCCAGCACACCGCCCGCGACCGCGATCTTCCCGTGCCGATATCGCACCACTTTTCCGGACACGATCTGCAACGCGCCATCGACCAGAAACAGCGTGCCGAAGATTATCGACAGTGCGAAGTTGCCGTGATCGCCGCCGATCAGCACCAGCAGCGCCGACAGGCAGAACGTCGCTCCCTTCACATAGCGCAGCGTGCGCTGCCCACCCATTCCGGCCCACGCGACGGCGAGCGTCGCGAAGCCTTCGAACAGCATCAGGAAAGCGAACGGCGTGATCGGGAAGTACAGCGCGCCGTCGAGCGCATCCAGAAAAATCACGGAGCCGAGCGCGATGCTCAGCAGGCCGATCGCTATCACGCCGCGCCAGCGGGTACGCAGATAGTCGACGCCCAGGAGAATCGTCGCGAGACGAACCATTCCTTTCCTCCGATCGAACGCCTGTGCCCGGGGCGTGCGGCCAATGAATAATAGGCCATCGAAGCAGTCCACGGCAAGTGGCCGGAGCACGTCGCAAACATCATGCGAAGTTGTAAGGAACGTAACCTCCGTACGCCCGTCCGAAAACCGCCCACGGACGAAACTGCGTCATCCGATACACCTGCGGTAACATGGCGTCTTCAGATATTTCCGTGCTTTCTCCGCGAAGCAGCTTCCCACATTGTGAACACTGTTCCATCGCCGAGACCGACCGTCATCGACCGCGCCCGACCCGCCGCGCAGCAGCCCGCCGCACGCGAACGCGTGCCGGTGCTGTTTCATCGCCGATTTCAACGATGGCGGCATCGAGTCGTCGCTGATCCAGTGGCTGCGCGTGTTCGACCGCGCGCTTCCGACGTGAAGCTGTCGGTCATGCATCCGTCGCCCGCTTTCGAAGATCGCTACTGCGCGCTCGTACCGTCCGATGGGCGTGTCGAAATTCTCGCCGACCGTCCGTGGCTCAATGTCTTTCAGGCGCGCCGCTGCGCACAGGCAGGGCAAGCTCGGGCGCGTCGGCCGCGATGTCTTCAACACGCTCGCCGTGCGGCCTTACGTGAAGCGCCGCGTCGCCGCGCTGGCACGCCGCCATGCGCTGATCGTCGATTTCGACATGTCGCTGCGGCGACTCGCCGGACGCTTCGCCGCGGCGTGGCTCGGCGTTAATCGCTTCAGTTTCGATGCGCATCTCGCCAATCGTCCGCGCAAGAAGCGCCGGCTCGCGACGCAGTTCGCGCGTTACGACGGCGTCGCCGCGCTCAACCAGCATATGGCCGACGAGGCGCGCGCCATGTTCGGCGACGGCCTGCAGCGCCTGTTCGTACTGCCGAACGCGATCGACAGCGCATCGCCGAAAACGGCCGGGCCAGCATGTCGCCGCCTTGCGATGCGCCGTACATCGTATCGGTCGCGCGGCTCGACGAGATTCAGGGACCATCGCACGCTGCTGCGCGCTTACGCCGAACTCATTCGAGACGGCAGCTCCCGAGCATCTGGTGATCGTCGGTGACGGCGCGTTTCGCGGCGAACTGGAGGACTGGCGCGCGAACTGGGTATCGCGGCGCGCGTGCATTTCACGGCATATCGGAACAATCCGCACGCACTGGTCGCGGGCGTGCGCATGCAGGTGCTCAGTTCGCACTATGTGAAGGCATGACGATGGTGCTGCTCGAAGCGCTCGCGTTCGGCAAGCCCGTGGTCGCAAACGATTGCCCGACCGGCCCGCGCGAGATTCCCGGCGATGGCCGCTTCGGCATGCTGTTTCTGGTGGGCGCGATCGATGCGCTCGCCAACGCGATGCGCCGCATCTTCACCGACGACGCACTGCACGCCCGCATGAAGGCGCGGGCGAGGAATACGGCATTGCGGCGAGCAACTGGTGACGGTCGGGCGCTGAAGGCCGGCGTTTGCTGAAGGCCGGTGTTTATTTCCCGGAAACGGCGGCTTCCGCTTCTCTTTCGCCTTCGAGCAGCGCGCTCAGCACGCTCACCGTGCGCTCGGTCGCGCCGCGATGCGCCGCCGCGAAGGTCGCTGCCGCCGCGCTCATTGCGAGACGGCGAGGTTTGTCCTTGAACAGTTCGCGCAGGCCGCGCGCCAGCGCCTGCGGATCGTCGACGCGCAGCGCAGCGCCGGCGTCGATCGCGTCGCTGGTCGCCTGCGTGAAGTTGAAGGTGTGCGGGCCGATCAGCACAGGCACGCCCGCCGCGCACGCTTCGATCAGATTCTGCCCGCCGAGCGGCAGCAGACTCCCGCCGATGAACGCCAGATCCGACGCCGCGTAATACGCGCCGAGCTCGCCCATCGAATCGCCGAGCAGTACCTGCACGCTGTCGGGCAAGGGCTCCGGCACGTCCGCGCCCGAACCCGTGGCGACCGGCTTCGGCGCCCACAACGAGCGGCGCGCGCTGGTCATGCCCACGCTTGCGATCAGTGCCGACACTTCGTCGAAACGCTGCGGATGACGCGGCACCAGAATCAGTAGCGGGTTGGGCACATGCGGCACATTGAGCGCGGCGAACACGCGCAGCACGAGAATTTCCTCGCCTTCGCGCGTGCTCGCCGCGACCCACACGGGCCGCTCGCCGATCGCTGCGCGCCACGCGTGACCGCGCACGATCAGTTCGGGCGGCGCGCTCTTATCGAACTTCAGATTGCCGAGCACCGCGACATTGCGAGCGCCTAGTGCATACAGCCGTTCGGCGTCGGGCGGCGTCTGCGCCAGCACGTGCGTGAATCCGCCGAACACTTCGCGCACTGCGCGCCCGAACCGGGCCGCGCGCCGGTACGACCGCTCCGACATGCGCGCATTGGCGAGCACCAGCGGTACGCCGGCACGTTTGCATTTGTCGATGAGCGTCGGCCAGACTTCGGTTTCCATCACGATGCCGAGCGACGGCCGCCACGCGCGCAGAAAACGCCGCACGAGACGCGACGAATCGTAAGGCAGATAACTGCGCGACACGCGATCGCCGAACAGTTCGACGCCAGTCGCGCGGCCGCTCGGCGTCATGTGGGTGATGAGGATGCGCGCATCGGGATGAGCATGCATCAGTGCATCGACGAGCGGTTGCGCAGCGCGCGTCTCGCCGACCGACACCGCGTGCACCCAGATCAGCGGCGCGAGATCGTCGGGGCTTCGCGCCGGCCCGCGCCCGAAGCGCTCCGCAATATGCTCGCGATAGCCGCGCTCCTTGCGCGAACGGATGAACAGACGCAGCACCGCGAGCGGCGCGACGATCCACCATGCGGCGCGATAGATGAGCCTCAGCACGCCCGCGGAAGATGAGGAACCGACGCCGCTCAAACGAGCCCCTTGCCCTGCAGGCGTTCGAGAATGCCGAGCGGCGCGTGATCGGGACGCGCCATCGCCTTGACAGGCAGGAAGAAGGTCTGCTCCATCATGAACTGGCCGGACATCACGGCGTGCGAAGTCTGATCGGAGAAGCAGACCCACACCGAGCCGGGCGGAAACGGCATCGTCTCTTGCGGCGAAGACTTCTGATAGTCGAGGTCGGCCTTCATCGAGTCATGCAGATTGAACATCAGATGATCGTACTCGGAGCGCTTCGACTTGGTGATATGCAGCAGGTTCATGAGCCATGCGGAGCCGGGAGCCTGCGGCTTGATATGCGGCAGGAAGCGCCTGACCATGTCTTCGAACGGCTC
>JAQFVJ010000273.1 GCA_029439525.1 Caballeronia sp. BR6202001591004 | reverse complement strand
CCACCACGGAGTAGTAAGCGCCTTGATAGTTGATTGTGCCGATCATCGCGTTGAATCCCAGGCTATCTTGCAAGCCTTCGCTAAGCCCTGCAATCATGACTATGGCTTTGGCGCTTCTGAAAGCTAATTGCTGAAACGAGAGATGGACGATCGACAGCTGAAGCATGACCGGATCGATACCAACGAGCATGATCGATCCGGCTATGCCCCCAACAGATAGATAGCCCAAACCGCCTTCGATATACAGTGTGCCGCCTTCGAAATCCGTGGGCTTCAGATCGTGGCCGGGCCTGATGAAATTGGTCAAATACACGGTGCCGTAAGAGTTGAAGTCCACAGTCGATCGCGTTCCGCTGACGGAAGTTTTTTTGATCGTGACCTGCGGCAAGTTTATCTTCGGGATTTGCAATATCGACCCGAGCGCAAGCGACTGACCCACACCCATGCCCGTGTACTCGAACTTTCACGCAATGGCCGATGGATCGTCGATTACGAAAATGCCTCGCGACATGGCGAGTGCGCCCAAGCTGCCACCTCCGCCTGCGCTTGTGTTGAATTCCCAACAACTTCGTCTTATCGCCAGCATGACGTTCACCTGCCGTCTTTGAAGGGTACGCCTCGAATTCCTGCGAGCAGGCAGAGTGCGGCCATCGATCCGAGCCATGCTGGTAGCCCGTAAAGACCGAAGAACGTGTCGATCGTGGCGCTGAACTGCAGATCAGAGGGTCGATAGCGCACGGCTATGGGTTGTCCGACTTGCAGCGACGACCACGAGCCGGTTCTGAACTCGACTGTCTGTCCGCTCTGACTGACAAACATTATGCGGGGATGATGGCCACTGTGCGTGGCTGCACGATCCGTCCTTCCGTGAGCGTCGACGTGTGCCGAAACTCGACTGTGGAGTAAAACGTGATGGCGGTCGCAAATGAGAAACATAGGCCGATGACGAGCGCCGCGATATTCCGTTTCATTTTTCGGCGTTTCTCTTGATGTCAAACGCTGCCGTTACCGTGCCGGCATTGCCGCCCGCCGCGTTCTGGACCGTGTATTCTTGCGTGACGCTTGCAAAAAGACAGCATCACGTTCTCGATGTGGTTCTGTCCGATGACGATAGGCTCGACACCGGTCACGATCACGTCTTCCAGAGTGAGCTTCAGAAATTCGAGCGGTGCGCCACCGGCTTTGCGTACCGTAAAAACCACCTTCGGAATGTGCTTGCCCGTCAGGCAATATTTCATGAGGTTGGGGCTTGCGCGATCGATTGCGTGAGTGAATTGCAAATCGTCCACTCCGGCCTTTCCTGCACCACCGCCTGAGCCCGCATGCATGGACGCGCCCTGGGACATTTTCCATCGATAGCTTAGTGCTTCGATGGGGCCTTTGTGCACGGCATCCTGAGATTTACCATCGATGCCGTCGATCTTGACGAATATGTCTGTCATTAGGCTGCTTTATTAAAAACTACGGTATTAAAGACTACGGTAGATATGCACCACGTCCGCTTTGTAGCACGCCCTCGACTCAAGCACTGGAAAATAGTGTCATATGATGCGCGTCGACAATTGCTTATCCAAACGCCTGCGCTTGACAGTCTCCAACCCCATCCCTGCCCATTTATTTTTTTCGTCGTAACATCGACCCACTCTCACGCAGTGCAAGCACAATGCGCCTTGCATTGAGTTTGCATCGCCGCCGGATCGAAGCTAAGCGATTCATAGAGCTTGCAACGATGAAAAAATCCTGGCTCGCGCTTATCGTGCTCGCGCTGTTCGCGGCATCCGCGCATGCTCAAAGCAGCGTTACGCTTTACGGCCTGATCGATACGGGCATCACGTACACCAACAATCAGGGGCGGGCACAGCAACTGGCAAATGCTCTCCAGTCCCACGCAAAACACAGTCTTCGGCCTCACCTCAAAAGCACCGAAGACCTGGGCGCGGGCCTCAAGGCGACCTTCAAGCTCGAGCAGGGCTTTAAGCTCAATAACGGCACGCAGGCCTTTGCTGGCGACGGGTTCGGTTCGCAAGCGTGGGTCGGCCTTCAGCACGACAGTTACGGCACGCTTACCTTCGGCCGTCAGTACGATGCCTTCAACGATCTGGTCGGCCCGCTTTCCGCCGAATTCAACACATGGGGCGGCAGCCTCGCCGCGGATCCGTTCGAAAACGACAACCTCGCGGCGGATTCGGTCGTCATCAATAACTCCGTGAAATACGTCACGCGGAATTTCCACGGCCTGACCGCGGAAGGCATGTATTCGAGCAACCGCGCCGGCGGTTTCGGGGACAACCGTTCGTACAGTTTCAGCGCATCGTATGCGCAAGGACCCTTTACGGTCGCGGACGGCTATCTGCAATTCAACAACGCGGGCGGCGTCGCGGCGACCAATCCGAACGGCGCGGTATCGCTCAACGACGGCAGCGCGAACTTCGTCGCGCAGCGTCAGCGAATCTGGGGTGCGAACGTGAGCGCGGTATTCGGCCCGGTGACCATCGGTCTCGTCTGGAGTCACACGCAACTTGACAACATGGCGAGCGTGCTGTCGCTCGGACTCGGCAACTACTCGTCGCTCGATGGCACGCTTCGTCTCGACAACTACGAAGCCAATGTGAAATACGCGCTCACGGCGGCGTGGAGCGTGTCGGCGGCCTACCACCTTCACCGATGGCGCATACGGCAACAACGCATCGATTGCGTATCCGCCATGGAACACGGTGATGCTGCAAACGGATTACGGTCTCTCCAAGCGCACCGACCTCTATCTGGAAGGGGTCTATCAGCACGTACGCGGCGCGGCGCCCGGCAGCGCCGGTCAGGCGATGATCAACACGTTGTCGCCTTCGTCGAACGACTCGCAGACGGCGGTCACCGTCAGCGTAAGTCACACGTTCTGATGCAACGTACGCCGCGTCCGCATTATGGACGCGCCGCGACTTCGTCGAGATGCAACAGCAGATCGGCGGGATCTTCGTAAACGCGCAGCGCGCCCGCGCGTTCGAGTTCGTCGCTGCCGTAACCGCCGGACAGCAGACCCACACCGAGCGACCGACAACGCCGCGCGGCCAGCATGTCCCAGATGCTATCGCCGACCACGACGGTATTTTCGATCGGCACGTGCAGACGCGCCGCCGCTTCAAGGAAGAGATCGGGATCGGGCTTCGCGTACTTCACCATATCGCGCGTGACGACGACCTGCTTCGCCGGATCGACACCCAGCGCTTCCAGATTGACCGCCGCCGTCTCCATGCGTCCGCTCGTCGCGATCGCCCATTTCGTGCCGGCCTCCGTCAATGCGGCAAGCAACTCGCGCGCGCCCGGCAGCCGGCACACTTGCGTGCGCAACTCCTTGTACGCTTCCGCATGCCGCTGACGCAACCGTTCTACGCGATCCGGGCTGATTTCGCCGTGCATTTCGCGCAATAGCTGATTGGTAAACAGCCCGCCGCTCATGCCGATCTTGCGGTGGATGCGCCACACCGACAGCCCGATGCCTTCCAAGTCCAGCGCGGCCTTCCATGCCAGCACATGCTGATACACGCTGTCGACGAGCGTGCCGTCGAGGTCGAAGAGAAAGGACGTTTCGATTCGCATGATGTGCTCCCTTGAGGTGGCTGTCCATGTTAAGTATCCATGATACTGGGCGATGGAACGCGGCCTTTGCCCGCGTCAGATGCGATAATGATCGTTTGCGCCGAGAACCCCACACTACGCGGATTCACTGCATAAAACGCTTATATTTTGCATCGACAACGCATAACAGAGCCTATCTTGAACCGCATCGACAATCCCTCCCGCGATCAGGAGGCAAGCGTGGCCGATTCCACGCAAGACACTACCCGCATCGACGATACGCGCATCGGCGCGGTGCGCCCGCTGATTTCGCCGGCCATTTTGCTCGACGAACTGCCGGTGACGCAAGACGTGCAGACGCTCGTCGAGCAAAGCCGCGCGTCGATCGCCGATATTCTGCACGGACGCGATGATCGCCTCGTGGTGGTCGTCGGTCCCTGTTCGATCCACGATCACGATCAGGCGATGGATTACGCGCGTCGCCTGAAAACCGTCGCGGGCCGTCTGCGCGACGATCTCTTCATCGTCATGCGCGTGTACTTCGAAAAACCGCGCACGACGGTCGGCTGGAAGGGCTATATCAACGATCCGCGACTCGACGGCAGCTTCCGCATCAACGAGGGCCTGCGCCGCGCGCGCGAGCGGGTGCTCGACATCAGCGAACTCGGTCTGCCGACCGGCACCGAGTTTCTCGATCTACTGAGCCCGCAGTACATCGCGGACCTCATCGCGTGGGGCGCCATCGGCGCGCGCACGACGGAGAACCAGAGCCATCGTCAGCTTGCGTCCGGACTGTCGTGCCCGATCGGTTTCAAGAATGGCACGGACGGCGGCGTGCAGGTCGCGGCGGATGCCATCGTCGCGGCGCGCGCGAGCCATGCGTTCATGGGCATGACGAAGATGGGCATGGCCGCGATCTTCGAAACGCGCGGCAACGACGACTGCCATGTGATTCTGCGCGGCGGCAAGAACGGCCCGAACTACGATGCCGAAAACGTCGCGGCAAGCTGCGCGGCATTGGCGAAACTCGACCAGCGTGAGCAAGTGATGATCGACTGCTCGCACGCGAATTCCAACAAGTCGCATCAACATCAAATCGATGTCGCGCAGGACATCGCGCGTCAACTCGAAGCAGGCGAGAAGCGCATCACCGGCGTGATGATCGAAAGTCATCTGGAAGAAGGGCGTCAGGATCTGAAGCCGGGCGTGCCACTCAAACGCGGTGTGTCAATTACCGATGCATGCCTCGGCTGGACGCAGACCGAACCCGTGCTGGAGGTGATTGCAAAGGCCGTGCGTCAGCGTCGTAAAGGCTGATTCAGGCCGGGCACCAATGCGGTGCAACGCTTCACGAAAGCTTCATTCAAGTCGATTGTCCGCGGCCCGTTAAACCGGACGAACCCCGCGGATAGCCTGCCAGAATGAAAGTCCATGTCCCTTAGCCTCGCCACTGAAGCGCATCATCGCAGCATCGAACAACTCATCGCGGAGAACGCGCTGAGAGCGGTATTTCAGCCCATCGTGCGTTTCGCGGACGGTGAGGTGACGGAAAGGGCTCATTCACGGTCCGGCCAGCACGCCGCAGGAATCGCCGGCCGTGCTGTTCCAACAGGCCGCGCGCGAGGATTGCGGCGGCGCGCTCGAACAAGGCGGCGGCGTGTGCATGCATTGCGGCCTTCGCGCGGCTCGATTGCGCGGGACTGTTGTTCGTCAACTTCAGCACGGCCGCGATCGAATCGGGCATGAGCGCGCGCGAAACACCGGGCGATCTCGCGCGCGAAGGCGGTCTCGAAGCATCGCGTCTCGTCATCGAACTCACCGAGCAAAGCGTGATCGCGGATGCGGAGCGCTTCGGCGCGAGCGTGCCTACGCTGCGTGCCTCCGGTTCGCACAATGCGTCGATGAATCTGTGGGTGCGTCTCGCGCCGCATTACGTACGTGAAGATCGACCGCTTCTTCGT
>JAQFVJ010000272.1 GCA_029439525.1 Caballeronia sp. BR6202001591004 | reverse complement strand
CCGACTGGGCGTGGATCGGCGGCCTGCTCGATGTGCTGCTGCCGTCGTGGCACCATGGCGTGCCGGTGCTCGCGCGGCGCTTCGACAAGTTCGACGGCAAATCCGCGTTCGATCTGCTCGAACGCAATCAGGTCACACATACTTTTCTGCCGCCGACCGCGCTCAAGATCATGCGCGCGACGCCTACAAACAAGAACTATTCGTTCACGTTGCGCTCTGTTGCGAGCGGTGGCGAATCGCTCGGCAAGGAGTTGCTGTCGTGGGGACGCGTGAAGTTTGGTGTTACCATCAACGAGTTGTACGGGTAGACTGAGTGCAACATGGTGCTGTCCTCGTGCGCGAAGTGGTTCGAGCCGCGCAGCGGGCAGATCGGGCGCGCGGCGCCGGGGCATCGCGTGGCCATCGTCGATGACGACGGCGTGCCGCAGCCCGCGGCACGCACGGACATATCGCCATTCAGCGGCCCGATCCGGTAATGTTCCTCTGCTACCTGCACGATCAGGACGCCACGATGAATAAGTTCCGCGGCGACTGGCTGCTGGCCGGCGATCTCGGCGTGCTCGACGAAGATGGCTTCTTCCGCTTCATCGGCCGCGATGACGACGTGATCACCAGCGCGAGTTATCGCATCGGTCCGGGACCGATCGAGGGTTGCCTGATCCGTTATCCCGCCGTGCGCTTCGCGGCGGTGATCGGCGTGCCGGATGCGAAGCGCACGGAAATCGTCTGCGCCGTGGTCGTGCTCAACGACGGCTACACGCCGGGCAATACGCTCGTGCGCGAGGCAGGCGCATGTGCGCACACGGCTCGTGGCGCACGAGTATCCGCGTGAAATACGCTTCGTCGCCGAATTGCCGATGACGGACGGGCAAGATCATCCGCAAGTCGCTGCGCGCGGACTTCACGCCGAAGTTGGCGTGAGTTGCGCGATTGTCGCTCGCAGTGCGAGCAAATAACTGTCGATGCCGAAGCCGCAAATCTGGCCCTTCATGACTTCGGCGAACACCGAGTGATGCCGGAACGCTTCGCGCGCGTGGATGTTCGACATATGCAGTTCGATGACGGGGCACGTGACAATCTAGCGCATCGCGGATGCCGTAGCTATGTCCACGCACCCGCGTTGATCAGCACCGCGTCGATGCCCTGCTCGAACGCGCGATGAATACGCTCGCACATCGCGCCTTCGCTGTTGGTCTGAAACGAATCGACCGTCACGTCCTCCAGTTCAGCGCCGAGCAGCAGCACGCGCTTGTTGGCCATTGGCAGCTTCAGGTTCACTTCGTCGCGCACCAGACCCACACCGTCGAAGTTCTCCGCGACGATGCGACTGCCGTCGAACTTCAGCGCATTCGTGGCCCCTGCCAGCATCGCACGTTCGCTGCGTTCGTCTGCCAGCGCAAAGGCTTCGAGCTTGAACGGCGCGGTGATGTTGATGCCGCGCCCGCCCGCATCGATGAACGCGCGCATGCGCGGCGTGAAGCCATCGAGCGGGCCTTCGATCGCGTCGTATTGCATGTCCTGATTCGTCGCTTGCGCGAAAAGCCCATGAATCAGGGGAGATTTCGTGTGTCCGATCGGATTGCCGATCACCGCGTAACAGTCGGTCATGCCAGCCTCGCTTCGAATAGAGCACGCCGCTGGTTTGCATCGCGTCGATTTCCGCCGATGTGAAACCGAGCGACTGCGCGACTTCCGCGTTGTGCTGGCCCAGGTCGGGCGCGACGTCGCGAATGGACGAGTCGCAATCGGAGAGGCGGAATGGCAGATTCGGCATGCGCAACGTGCCGTAGCGCGGATGCTTCTGCTCGACAACCATGCCGCGCGCCTGAATCTGCGGATCGGCGAGCACTTCGTCGATGCGCTGCACCTTGGCGCACGGCACGTCGATGCCATCGAGCAGATCGAGCACACTCTGCACGGCACGCGGCGCCACCCACGGTTCGACCACGCCCAGTATCTCGACGCGATGCGCATTGCGCCCCGCCAGCGTGTGAAAGCGCACGTCGTCGCCGAAGTCGGCCGGACCGCCGTGCGCCTCGATAAGCGCGGCGAAGCGCTTCCATGCATCGTCGACTTGCGCGGCCGATCACGAGATCGCCATCCGCCGCGCGAAACACGCCGTACAACGTGGATGCAGGCATGTCATGGCCCGTCTGCTCCGGCAGCACGCATTGAATGTAGCACCGCGTATTCGTGCATCGACACGAGCGTGTCGTAGAGCGCGCTATGTCGATATGCTGGCCGCGTCTGCTTCGCTCACGCCCGAGCAGCGCCGCGTTGATCGCAGCGATCGCGTGGATGTCCGTGTACATGTCGCCGAGCGAGATGCGAAGCAACGGCGGACGCTTCCGGGTGTGCCGATCATCTGCATGATGCCGCTCTTCGCTTCCGCGATGAGACCGAAGCCCGCGCGATGCGCATCCGGTCCCGTGTGTCCGTATGCGGAAATCGAGCAATAGACGAGACGCGGATTGCGCGCCGCCAGCTCCGCATAACCGAGCCCGAGTTTCTCCAGCGCACCGGGCCGGTAATTCTCGATGAACACATCGGCGGAATCGCACAGGCGCTGCATGAACTCGCGGCCACGCGCATCCTTCATGTTCACGCTGACGCCGCGCTTGCCCATGTGGAGCTGCAGAAAATAGCCGCTTTGATGCTCATCGAGCACAGTGGCGTGCTGACGTCCCGCATCGCCGCTGCCTGGACGCTCGACCTTAATCACTTCCGCGCCAAGCGCGACGAGACAGCGCCCGACATAGGGGTCTGCGAGAAAGTGGCTGTAATCGATGAGGCGGATGCCTTCCAGTGGACGTGCCGTCAGTACGCTCCCGGACGGCGCGGCACCATCAGGCGATGCTCGCCGCGCTGCACGACTTCGCCGTGCTGATTGATCAGTTCCGACGGCAGCACGACGATGCCCCAGTCCGGACGGCTTTTCCTTGCGCGCATCGCGCCGACGCGAAACTTCACGTGCAGGACGTCGTTCACCTTGATCGGCAACACGAAGTCCCACGTTCAGCCGAGCGACATGCCGGGCAGAAAGCGATAGTCGCTCTGCGCTAGCCCGTCGACGATCGACAGCCCGAATAAGCCATGCGCGACGATCGAACCGAAGTGGCTCGCGTTCGCGTAGTCTTCATCGACATGCACGGGCGTGTGATTGCCGGTCAGGTCAGCATACGCGAGAATGCGCGCCTTCGTCACGGTATAGGTCGGGGTGGTGCATTCGTCGCCTTCGCATGCATCGTCCCAGTATTTTTCTTTGATGCTCGTGTTCGTATTCATGTTCACGCCTCCGCGCGTGGATCAATGGCCAACGCCTGCGCAATACACGTCGCGGGCTTCGCCTGAATGAATTCGACGGCCAGCCCGTCCGGCAAACGCAGCCACTTGCGCCCCTGCGGCATTTCACTCACGTCATGACGATGCGCGGCGGCAAGCGCTGCTTCGAGGTCTTCGCACCATCACGCTGAGATGCGCGAGGCGGCCTTCCGTGCTTTCGTGCTGCGGCGCGTGAACGAATTGCAGACCGCCGAGGGTCCAGTACTGACGTGGTGCTTCCGCGCGTGCCGTCGACTTCGCCCATGGTCATGCCGCACACCTCTTCGAAGAAGCAGATATGCCATTGAATGTCCCTGACGAAGATCGCAACGTGTTCGACTAAGCCCGTGCGTGTGCTCATGCGGCTTCCGCCTGAAGTCGATCCTTCATGGCGCGCTCGATACCCTTGATGCACGCGACGAGCGTGGCATTGACGGGCGTGGTACACCGTGACGCTGGCCCCACAGCGCACGACCGCGCCGCGTTGATGAAGTCGATCTCGGTGATCGAGCCTTTTTCGAGGCTCTGAAGCATCGACGTCCTGAAGGCGGCGGGCAAGTCTTCGTTCGGCGAATCCGCGAGTTTGGCGCGCTCCGCTTCGAGATCGAGCGGGCGGTACTTGTAGCCCATCGTGCCCGTCGCGATGGGTTGCGTACCGTAGTCGAGCGTGCCGAGCAGCGTGTCCTTGCCGTCGACCGACAGACGCGGCGACGCGAGCTTCTTCGGAAAGCCCCAGATTTCGCGGCCGCCCGCGATCGGGCCTTCGTCGTCGAGATACATCGCATGCGTGTAGCTCGCCTTGCGCCCTTCCTGATCGATCACCGAGATGACTTATCCGCTTTCCGTGTAATCGCCGAAGCCCGGCGAATTCGGCATGCGAATGAACTCGTAATGCATGAGACCGCTATCGACCTCGAGCGGCTCCGGCACGATCGCGGCGAGCACGTCGAGATCGGTCTCGTAGGAAATGGTCAAGTACTCGCGATTGACGAAGCGGAACGGCGGGCGAGGATAGGCTGGATTGTGAACAGGCATTGCGAACGCGTTCCTGCGGATGTCGTCTTCTTTAACTTCGAGCGTGCCTGTGGTTGGAAAACAGGCACGATCATAGTGGCGATTCATGACAGCGTCGCGGAACGTTCGGCCCGAAAAACCGGCATCTCCGCATCGAATATCGGAAATTCCTTTTACGACAAGAGCTTGCTTACCGTCGTACAAGGTCTTTGCATGATTGGAACTGTTTGTGCAAAATATTGTTGCCTCAGATTGTTGTCTTAGCGTTGCCTTACCGGCGCAGCATGATTCGTTAGGTACGCCAACGCTTTAGCGATAGCTCCATGCATTTGAAGCAGAAGCGCCGAAACGGTCGTGCCAAAGCAGCGGCCAGGCGCCCCACTCTGGTGAATTCGCGTCAAACATGTCGTGTGGTTTTTTTCATGCTGACGTTTTCCCCAAGTTATACCGTATAGTTCAGTCTCTACATTGCTGCCGGCGTTTAAACGCCGGCCAAGCGTCGCGTGTTTTTTTAAGTCCTTCTTCCTTGCGAGTCACCGATGAAAATGTCTTTGAAGAAAACTAGCGTGGTTCTGATGCTGGCCGCCTTCGCCGCGCCGACCCTGCCGTTCGCGGTCGCGTCCTACCCCAACAACAAGCCGCGCCCGGCGCATCACAAGCATCACAGCAAGAAGGCCGCGCCCGCGCAGTAATGCGTCTGAAGTCAAAACGTTAAAAAACAATCCGCCGATGGCTTGCCATCGGCGGATTTCTTTTGTGCGCCCAGCATGGACGCAATCTTGTAGGTGCAAGTTCTACCATGAGTTGAACAGAGCGAATGAAGCGAAGCGCAACTGCGAGAG
>JAQFVJ010000271.1 GCA_029439525.1 Caballeronia sp. BR6202001591004 | reverse complement strand
ACGGCTATGAGCCGATCCTGCGCAACATGGCGAGCCTCGCCGATTTCATCAAGGTGTCGGACGAAGACCTGCATCTGCTGTTCAAGGGCATGCCGGAAGCGGACGCGCTCGCGGCGATCCGCGCGATGAACCCGCAGGCGACCGTGCTCGTCACGCGCGGTTCGGGCGAGGCGTCGCTGTTCGTCGGCGATGCGGTGTACAAGGCGCGGCCGCCGAGCGTGACTGTCGCGGATACGGTCGGCGCGGGCGATGCGTCGATCGGCGGGCTGCTTTACAGCCTGATGGTGCGTCACGGCGAGTGGCCCGATCACCTCAAATTCGCGCTCGCGGCGGGCGCGGCGGCGTGCCGTCATTCGGGCGCGCATTCGCCGACGCTTCAGGAAGTCGAAGAACTGCTGAAGTGAACTCGAAGCAGGTCAGGAACGCTCGTTGCACAGGCAAGAGTGCGGTTTGAACGGAGGAAAGCAGGTATCGCACGCATCGAATAGCTGCGTGGTGGCATGTTTTCCCGTCGTTTCCGCGACCCTGCCACGAGGCGAATCATGGAAGACACGACCTACACGAAAGGCATCTACACTGCGACGATCGGCGTGCGCGCCACCGACTCGGGGCAGTTCCAGGGGCTCCGTATCGCTCAAGCGAGACGACGGCGAAGCAGAAGATGCGACAGTCTACGAAGTCGACGCCGCATCGGACAACGAGCAGGAAGCGCTGGAGGAAGCGCAGGCGCTGGCGCACCGCATCCTTGGCTCAATCGAGCTGTAGTGCAGGCGGCCGCGCACGAAGCGAGGCTGCGCGCGGACTGCAACGGAGGGCATCATGCCGGAGCAGGTTAGTCTGAAGGACGCGTGTGTCCGCTCCGGGTTAACACGAATTCACGCGGTTTCGAGAGGATTTTCCTCATTCATCTCGAAAATAGCCCGTATGCTTGCGCTCGCGGAAGCAATTCGAGCGAGACAGCAAAAAATTTCCGCTTATGTCGGCGAAGAATGTTGTATCGCCTTATAAGATGGAGATTCGATGAACGCGCGCGTCCCCGCCGATGCCTTTATCCCAAGCCTGTCCGACTATCAACTCAGCGACAACCTGAGCGCTACGACCGGCCGCATTTTCCTCACCGGCACGTAGGGGCTCGTGCGTCTCGTGCTGATGCAGCGCGAGCTCGACCGCGCCACGAATCTGCACACAGCCGGCTTTATCAGCGACTATCGTGGCTCGCTGCTCGGCATGGTCGATCAGCATGGAAAGCGAAGAAACTGCTGGCGCCGCACGACGTGCGCTTTCTGCCCGCGATCAACGAGGAACTCGGCGGCACCGCCATGCTCGGCACGCAGCGCGTCGAATCCGATGCTGAGCGCACCGTCGATGGCGTGTTCGCGATATGGTACGGCAAAGGCCCGGGCGTCGATCGCGCGGGCGATGCGCTCAAGCACGGCAACGCGTACGGCTCGTCGCCGCATGGCGGCGTGCTGGTGGTGGCGGGCGACGATCACGGCTGCGTGTCGTCGTCGGTGCCGCATCAGAGCGACCAGACGATGATCTCGTGGCACCTGCCGGTGGTGAATTCCGTCGAACGTCGCGGACATGCTGGAGTTCGGCATCTACGGCTGGGCGCTGTCGCGCTTCTTGGGCGCGTGGGTCGGCTTCAAGGCGATATCGGAGACGGTGGAATTCGGCTCGACCGTCGATCTCGATGCGCTGAAGATGGCGTGGAAAGCGCCGGAGGATTTCACGCCGCCGCAAGGGGGACTGCACAATCGCTGGCCCGATCTGCCGTGCCGAGCCTGACCATCGAAGCGCGCCTGCACGCCAAGATCGATGCCGTGCGTCACTTCGCGCGCGTCAACGGCATCGACAAATGGATTGCGCCGAGTGCGCGCGAACGTGGGCATCGTGACGTGCGGCAAGGCGCATCTGGACCTGATGGAAGCGCCGCGTCGTCTCGAACTCACCGTCGACGATCTCGTGCGTATCTACAAGGTCGGGCTGTCGTATCCGCTGGAAACGACGCGCCTCGATACCCGTCGAAGGTCTCTCCGAAGTGTTCGTGACCGAAGAGAAAGGGCAGGTCGTCGAGCAGCAGATCAATGAGCATCTGGTATAACCGGGCGCATGGCGCGCGGCCCATCGTCATCGGCAAGCATGCGCAGGACGGCACGCCGCTACTTTCCACGCTCGGCGCACTCAGACCGTCGCGCGTGCTGCTCGTGTTCGCGCAATGGCTCGCGCATCACAAGCCCGCGCTGGATCGCCGCGACAAGGTGGTCGATTTGGTCGTGCTGCAGATTCTCTCCAATGTCGCCGATGCCGTGAAGCGCACGCCCTACTTCTGCTCGGGCTGTCCGCACAACACGTCGACGAAGGTGCCGGAAGGTTCGGTCGCGCAGGCGGGCGTCGGCTGTCACTTCACATGGCGTCGTGGATGGAGCGTGACACCACCGGCCTGATCCAGATGGGCGGCGAAGGCGTGGATTGGGCGTCGCATTCGATGTTCACGAAAACGCCGCACGTCTTCCAGAACCTCGGCGACGGCACGTATTTCCATTCTGGCATTCTCGCGATTTGTCAGGCCGTCGCGGCGAAGGCGAACATCACGTACAAGATTCTCTACAACGACGCCGTCGCGATGACGGGCGGTCAGCCCGTCGACGGCAGCATTTCCGTGCCGCAGATCGCGCGTCAGGTGGCAGCGGAAGGCATCTCGCACTGCTGGTTCGTCGTCAGCGACGAGCCGGAGAAATACGACGGCCACGAAGACCAGTTTCCGCGCGGCACGACGTTTCATCATCGCGGCGAGCCGACGATGTGCAGCGCCGTTTGCGCGATACGCCGGACGTCACCGTGCTCATCTACGATCAGACCTGCGCGGCGGAAAAGCGGCGTCACCGCAAGAAGGGCGAGTTTCCCGATCCGGACCAAGCGCATCAACGAAGCCGTCTGCGAAGGTTGCGGCGATTGCGGCGTGCAGTCGAATTGTCTCTGTCGGTCGAACCGATCGAAACGGAACTGGGCCGCAAGCGCCGTATCGATCAGTCTTCGTGCAACAAGGATTACTCGTGCGTGAACGGCTTCTGCCCGAGCTTCGTCACGCTCGAGGCGCTAAGCTCAAAAAGGCCAAGGCCACGCGTTCGATCCGGCCGAACTCGCGCGCCGCCTCGATGTGCTGCCGATCCCGCAAACGCATCTCGACGACACGCCCTACGACATTCTGGTGACGGGCGTCGGCATCGACGCGAAAGAGGCGCCTGCGCAGTTGCGACGCGCAGGCGTTCACGACGCGCTTTCTCGGCGATACCATCGGCGCGAACATTCTGATGCTGGGCTTGTGGCAGCTCGGTCTGGTGCCGGTGTCGCTTGCGGCGCTGATGTGGCCGCTCGAAGCGCTGACCGCGCAAGTGACGGCGAAGCCGCATCGTCATGCAGGACATGTCGCTCGCCGAACTGATCCGCGATCGCGAGGAACGGCTGCTCGCCTACGGCGGCGCGAAGTACGTGAAGCGTTATCGTGCGCTGCTCGAAAAAGCATCGGCGAATGAAGACGTAAAGCGCGCGATCGCCATCACGTTCTACAAGCTGCTCGCGGTGAAGGATGAATACGAAGTTGCGCGTCTGCATACCGATCCGGCCTTTCGCGCGGCGCTCGCAGCGCAATTCGAAGGCGCGGCGGGCAACGACTACGTGGTGAAGTTCAATCTCGCGTCGCCCGCGCTATCACATGGCAACATGCCGAAAAGAAGACCTTCGGCCAATGGATGTGGCCCGTGCTCGGCGGTCTCGCGCAATTCCGCGCGTTGCGCGGCAGCGTGCTCGATCCGTTCGGCAGAACGCTCGAGCGCCGCATGGAACGCCAGCTCGCCAATGACTACGAAACCACGATGACGCGCGCATTGTCGGCGTTGAATGCGGACAACGCGAAGGACGTGCAGGCGCTGGCCGCACTGTTCGAACGCGTGCGTGGCTATGGTTACGTTACGTGAAAGTCGCGAATATCGCGATGGTCAAACGCAGCGAGCGCGATCTCGCGGCGTGCGTCGGCATCGATGCCGCGACGGGCGACGCGGTCAAGGCATCCGTGGATGCGATGAAGGGCGCAATCGAGTCTGAAGGGGATTCCTGTGGTCGTGGCGAAGTAAATAGAAGGGATGAGGCGCACGCGTGCCTCATCGCATCGATGAGCGGCAGAAAGCGCGCTTCGGTCTGCAAGCGATCACGCTCGGTCAGCTCGCCGATCACCGTCTGCGCATGCACGCCGTCCGCCGCGCCCGGATGCGGCCGCGCGAAGAAAAATCCCTGCACGAAATCCGCGCCGCTCGCGAGCGCGAGTTGCGCTTCGTGCTCGGTTTCGACGCCTTCGATCAGCACGAGCTTGCCCGCCTCGTGCAGCAGCGACACGATGCCCCAAAGCACCGCCTCCATGTTGCGGCGCTGCTTGCGCGTGCGCTCCGACAACGGCGCGTGCACGTTGTGGCCGGCGTGCGAGAGCATCACTCGGTCGAGCTTGACGATATCCGGATCGAGTTGCCAGATGCGTTCGATGTTCGTATGTCCCGCGCCGAAATCGTCTAGCGCGATGAGAAAGCCCTGATCGCGGAACTGCTGCACCGCGAGCGCAAGCCGTTCGATATCCTCGGCGCTCTGTTCGAGCACTTCTAGCACGACGCGGCGCGGCTCGATATGCAGGCGCTTCAGATTGGCCATCAGCGCGGTGGCGTGATACGGCTCGGTCAGCGCGCCGAGCATCTTGAAGTTTTCCAGATGCAGTGCCTGCGCGAGACGGTCGATGGTCAGCGCTCTTCGCCCGTGCGCGACGCCTGGCCGAACACATCGAGCGGCGACACTACACTTGGCCGGTCGAGCTTATCGTGCGCGCGCAAGAGGCCTTCGTAGCCGACCGCGCGCATATGCGACAAGCTGAACACCGGCTGGAAGACGCTCCACAGCGCCCATTCGCCGTGCTCGACGGAATAGTGGTCGAGACCCGACAACGCCGAGCTCGAAACTGCGCGCCGTGACTGTCGCCTTTTCGGGATTCACGATCACCATGCCAACACCTCGACCGTCACTTGCACAGGCCTCGCGCCGGACCCGTTCGATACCGTTTTCATAGAACAGCCCTCGTTGAACTCGCCGGAGGTCGTTATGCGGCATCCGTGGAAGTCGTTACAGCAAGGTCCATGCGCACTATGCAACGTGATTTGCGAGCGATTCGCGTGACATGTGCACCGAGACGGTGCATGGGCTCGTCTGTATGGAGAATGTTGGATTCACTCGCAGTGGCTAAACTGCGAGTCACATCGAAACCAACACCGAAACAATGCTAGACGCCGGGTGCGCCTGCCGCCATCGCGCGTCGCGCGGCGTTGTGCAGTAACGCACACATGGAAATCGTCTTCACCGTCCTCATTCTTCTCACGACGGTGGCGCTCTCGGGGCTGGGTTTTTCCCTGCCTTCCGGTGAAGCTGCCGTTGCCGCTCGTGCAGATTGCCATCGGCGCGTGTTTCGCGTGGCCGTGTTTCTGGCCGCATGTCACGTTCGATCCCCAACTGTTCATGCTGCTGTTCATTTCGCCGCTGTTGTTCGCGGACGGCTGCGCATCCCCAAGCGCGAGCTGTACATGCAGCGGCGCGCCATTTTCATGTTGGCGTTGGGACTCGTGTTCATCACGGTCGGGCTGCTCGGCTATTTCCTGCACGCGATGATTCCGTCGATGCCGCTGCCCGTTGCGTTCGCGCTCGCGGCCGTGCTGTCGCCGACCGATGCCGTCGCGTTGACGGGCATGTTCTCGCTGCGCGACGCGACGGTGAGCTTTTTCATCATCGCGGCGGGTGGCTGGCGATTGGCGCGGCGATTAGTTGGCTCGTGACCGAGATTCCGCAGCGGCTCCTCAAGTTTTCCGAGGGCGACGATCCGGCGGCGGGCGTCATCCTGACGATCTTGATTCCGTTCGCGGCTTATGTCGTGGCCAAGCGCATCGGCTGCTCGGGCATTCTGGCGGCCGTGTCGGCGGGCATGATGATGAACATCCAGAGCCGAGCGACAGCATTCCGCGGCGCGCGGGCGCATGTCGAGCACGTGGACGATGATCGAGTTCGTTTTCAACGGGATGGTGTTCTCCTGCTCGGGCTGCAATTGCCGCATGTGATCGGGCAGGCGCTGATCGAGGCGCATCACGACGGCAATGCGCAAGTGGGCTTGCTGATCGGATATATGGTCGCGACGGTGCTGGCGCTTTGCGCTGCGTTTCGTGTGGGTGTATTGGCTGCGCTGGGTCGCGAGTCGCAGTGCGGTGAAGCATGGCATCGAGAGCGCGGCGCCGGGGTTTCGCACGCTGGCGATGACGACCATCGGGGGGGGGGCGCGGCGCGGTGACGCTCGCGGGCGTGTTGTCGCTGCCTCGTAACGGATCGCCGCTCGAAGGGCGCGATCTGGCTATTTTCATCGCGTCGGCGGTGATTTTGGC
>JAQFVJ010000270.1 GCA_029439525.1 Caballeronia sp. BR6202001591004 | reverse complement strand
CGCGCAACAACGCTTCGTCCTGATCGGGCGTGAGCATTGGCACGTTCGCGGCAACGGCTTCGCGCGCCTTCGCCGCGTTCTCAGGCGTCGCGCCCGGTGCGATCGCGAACGCCTCGTAGCGCGAAAACCCACTTGTCGCGCTCGCCCGCGGCCTGGGGAAAACTGCCGTGCGCGGCGTCGAATAGCCTTCGACCAGTTCCGTGCGCGATGCCAGCCGAGCGTTGTCACCGCGAGATCGAGCATCTGACGCGACGGATCGACGCCGACGAAGGTCCACTGCGGCTGCGTCTGTGCGAGCGCGCGCATCTCCAGTCCGCCGCCCGCGCCGAGCATAGCACCTTCGCGTCGCGCGGCGCGTGTTCGGCGAGCAGAATCGCCGTCATGCGATGTGCGATGCACCGCATCAAAGCCCGGCACGAAGGTGCGCCGACCTGCCGCATAGTTGGCCACGACTTCCGGATCGGAAAAGCCCGCGAGAATCTCGTTGTTCGTGTCGTTCGTCATCGCGTCCTGCCAGGTTGAGGTTTATTGACTCGTCGCGTCCGCCGGCGCGGCCTCCGATGCGGTCGAATAGATCGGCGGCATCGTCGTGAAGGCGGGCGGCGGCTGCAGCGCTTTTTCTTCCGTGACTTCGGCTTCCGGCGCAGCAGGCTCGCGCTTCACGCGCGCGGGCTTGTGCACCCCAGTCTGTTTCGCGGCGACGGGCTTCGGCTCCTTCGAGAACGTCTCGGCGAACCACGTCTATATGCGCGCGACCATCGTCTGCCAGATGCCGGGCTTTTTCTGCGTATCGAAGCGCACGCGTGCATCGATCAGATGCGAACGCAACGCGCGCTGCGTGAAATCGCCGACGATCGGCAACGCGCTGTACGCGCCTTGTCCCCAGTAATCGCTGCGCAAGGTCACGCGGCTGTCGTTGAAGCCGACCCATGCGCCCGGGACTAGTTGCGGATGCATCAAGATGAACCAGCCGCCCGCGTTGTCCTGCGTCGTGCCTGTCTTGCCCGCCACATCGCCGCGAATGTCGAAGAGCGCGTACGGATCGTCGTGCCGGTGCCGCGGTTGATCACGTCGCGCACCACATCGACGAGCTTGTGTGTCGCGCTCACCGACAACGCGCGTTCCACCGCGCTTTCGAACTGTGCGAGCATATCGCCGTCCTTGTTCTCGAGGCGCGTAACGAGCAAAGGTTCCATATAGTTGCCGTCGTTGGCGATGGTGCCGTATGCCGACACCATTTCCTTGAGCGTGACGGGTCTCGTTCCCAGCGCGAGCGACGGCACTTCGTCGAGATGGCTTTCGCCTCACGCCCATGTCGCGCGCGAGCCGCGCAACGCGCGCCGGACCGACCTTCTCCATCAGTTGCGCGGTGATGCGGTCTTCGAATACGCGATGCCGTTGCGCAGGCTGACGGGCTTGCCGGTCGGCGGATAGTTGTCGGTCGGACGCCAGATTTCGTCGCCGCGAATGGGAATCTCGACCGCCTGATCGATGAACGTATCGGCCGGCTGAGCGCCGCGCTCGAACGCCGCGCCGTAGACGAAGGGCTTGAACGTCGAGCCGGGCTGACGGCGCGCCTGCTGCACGTGATCGAACGAATCCTGCGTCAAGTCGCGGCTGCCGACCCACGCCTTGATTTGTCCGTTGTGCGGATCGAGCGCGACGAAGCCGGCTTGCACGCGCGTCTTGCTTTCGCACAAGGCCTGCATGAAGGTGAAGGCGCGATCGCCGCCGAGATGCTTGAGTGCATCCGCATTGGTTGCGCCCGCATTGCGCGCCGCGCGATAGTCGTTCGTCTCGCGGATGAAGGCATGCGCGAGGTCCGCATCCGTGTTCGCGACGAAATTCACGCAGAACGCCGATCCGAAAGTGGGCATTCTCGTAACCGGCAACAGCCGCAAGGCGATGGTGGCATCGCTCGAAGCGAGCCTCAAACGGCTGAAAACATTTGTACTGGGTGCATTTCGCCGATGGCGTTACGCCGATAGAAGAACTACTCCTGCGCGGCTTCGATGATCTCGTTCGCGCGGGCAAGGTACTCTAGCGGGACTGTCGGATTTCCCGGCGTGGCGCGTCGCGCGCGGAGTTGTGCGGCACCGTGCCGATTGCCGGCATTCAGGTCGAACAGTTTGGTCGAACGCACGACCGAGTAGGAGCTTCTGCGCGATGGCGCATGCACTCGGACTGGGCATCGTCGCGTGGTCGCCGCTGGGCGGTGGCTTGTTGACGGGCAAGTATCGTCAGGGCGAGAAGGGCCGTAAGGAAGGCGTCAAGGGCCGCGTGTTCCAGGACGAAAACTCGACGCAACGCACCGCGATTCTCGACACGCTGCTCGATGTCGCAAAGGACGCGGGCGTGACAGCCGGCGAAATCGCGATCGCGTGGGTCGCGCAGCGAAGGGTTCGATTCCGATCATCGGGCCGCGCTCGCTCGCGCAACTGGAAAGCAATCTGGCCGCCACGCGCGTGACGCTGAGCGATGCGCAGATCGCGCGACTCGACGAAGTGAGTGAGCTGCCACGCGTGTTTCCGTACACCTTGCTCGACGATCCCGGCAATCGCGACCGCATCGCGGGCGGCAAACTCGATCGTTTCGTGCAGCCTTCGGATTTCGTCGCCTAGCGATCAACGCATTCCTTTATGGTGCTTTAATGCACCGCTGGCATTATCGGATAACCCACGGCATTATACTGAATTTCATTCCAATTCGTCTCCGGCTTTCAAGCTGGGCATCCCATTCCGAGGTTCCATGAAAGTATCCAAAGAACAGGCCGGGCAAAACCGCGGCGCGTTGCTCGAAGCGGCGTCGCGTTTATATTGCGAATACGGACTCGAAGGCATCGGTGTCGCGCAGATCGCGCGTGAAGCGGGACTCACGCACGGCAGTCTCTACGGGCACTTCGAATCGAAAGACCATTTCGCCGCCGAGGCGTGCGAACACGCCTTCATCAACGGATTGTGCAAGCTGGAAAACGTCGAGCCGGGCGACGAGCGCGCATTCACCGCATTTCTCAGACAGTATCTGTCAGAGCGTCACCGCGATGCGCCGTCGAACGGCTGCCCGATCGCCGCGCTCGGCGCGGAAGCGGCGCGCAAGGACGGTCCTGTCGCTGAGACCATGACGCGCGGCATCGAAACGTACGTGAAGCTGTTCGCGGAACGTTATGCCGCAGCGGACCCGGACGCCGCCGCGAGCGCCAACCGCGATCGCGCCATTTCCACGCTGTCGATGTTGGTCGGCGGACTCGTATTGTCGCGCGCGACGGCGCTGGCGAATGCGCGGCTGTCGAAGCAGGTGCTGTCGGCGGTGCTCGACGGCATCGACAAGATCGACGGCTAATCTCGGGCAAGCCACGCGACGCAAGCGGATATCATATGCAGATGGCTGTATGTGCAGCGTTTGATATCTGGAGAGATGCATGGCCGCATCACAGGAAGCATGGCCGCATCACAGGAAAGCGTCAGCATGGCGCTGTTTTGCGACTTCGAGAACGTCGCGCTCTGCGTTCGCGACACGAAGTACGAGAAGTTCGATATTCGTTCCGTGCTCGAACGGCTTTTGCTGAAGGGAAGCATCGTCGTCAAGAAGGCGTATTGCGATTGGGATCGCTACAAGAGTTTCAAGGCGGCGATGCACGAGGCGAGCTTCGAGATGATCGAGATTTCGCACGTGCGGCAGTTGGGCAAGAATTCGGCGGATATTCGCCTCGTCGTCGATGCGCTCGATCTTTGTTATACGAAGTCGCATGTTGATGCGTTTGTCATTATCAGCGGGGATTCTGATTTTTCGCCGCTTGTGTCGAAGTTGCGCGAAAACGCGAAGAAAGTGATTGGCGTGGGCGTGCGGCATTTGACGTCCGATCTGCTTGTCGCCAATTGCGATGAGTTCATTTTTTACGATCATCTCGTGCGTGAGTAGCAGCGTGCTATTGCCAAGCGCGAGGTGAGCGCTCAGGCGAAGCGTGCATCGACCGGGCAGGAGTTGAAGGATCGGCAGCCGAAGCCCGAACCTGAGTCGCGCAAGTCGCAGGCGATTGCCATCGCAGTGGAAACGTATGAGGCGCTTGCGTCCGAGCGTGGCGAGAGCGGCAAGATCTGGGCCTCGGTGCTCAAGAGCGCGATCAAGCGGCGCAAGCCGGGGTTTAGCGAGGCGCAATACGGTTTTCGGGCGTTCGGCAATTTGCTTGAT
>JAQFVJ010000269.1 GCA_029439525.1 Caballeronia sp. BR6202001591004 | reverse complement strand
CGTGACATGTCGCCACGGCGCGATATTGTGCACCGGCACCCCGTGCGCGACATGTCACGGCGGCGCAAGCGATGCGCTCACCTTGCGTTGCGCGGGCGGTTTCGGCAGGCTCGCGTAATACGCGGCGAGATCGCGCATGTCCTGATCGCTCAGGTTCATCGCCATCGGCGACATCACCGCGTTGTGTTGCGCGCGCCGCTCTGAAAATCCAGCAACTGCTTGTAGATCACCGACGCATACTGCCCCGCGAGATTCGGCGAATTCGCCTCGCTCATGCCGCGTTCGCCGTGACACATCGTGCAGCGCAAGGCGAGCGGCGCGCCGCGTCCGACGGAATTCGTCGTCACGTTGATGAGCAGTTGCGGCGTGACCTGCACGCTCGACAGCTTGATCTTCGGTTCGACCGCCGACTCGCCCGAATACCACGTGCGCGGTACGCCCGCCGCGCTGCAGATCGCATTCCAGATGCCGGTGAAGCCCGCATCGCGCTGCGCCGACGGCAGCCACACGAAGCCGATCAGCGCGGACACGACCGCGAGGCCGATCATCCCCAATACGCTGAACGTGAACCAGCGGCTGCGGAAAGTGAAGAGGCGTTCGTCGCTCATCGCTGCGCTCCGATGGGAACCGCGGGCATGGCGGTGTTCCCGCACGAGACGAGTTGCGCGATCGGATAGCCGTAATTCACGAACGTCAGGCCGATGATCAGCACGAGCCATAAGGCGAACGTGTTCAGCGCGACCTGAATCGTGTGCGGCTCATGGACCGCGAGGCTGAAGCGGAATTCCTCGACGGCGACACTCGGCGCACGGTGCCATCTGATCAGTATGACGAATAACATCACCGCCGATACGACGAGAATCAGGCCGCCGATCACCGAGACGATCACCGACAGCGCCTGTTGCGCGACGGCGGGATCGTTGTAATCTTAGAAGGCCATGCGGCACGGCATGCCGAGCAGGCCGACGAAGTGCCACGGAAACGTCAGCACGATCATGCCGATGAACCACAGCCACAATTGCCAGCGCATCAGCTTCACGTCAAGCAGCGCGCGGCCCGTGAGATGCGGCCAAAAGTCATGCGCGATCACGAAGTACATGATGACGATCGCACCGCCGAAGCACCGCGCAGCCACCAGCCGAGCCACGCCCAGCGCAAGCCGACGAGCGGCTTCTTCAACGTGAGTTCGTTTACCGCATAGCCGAAGCCCATCTCGATGAGCGTCGGAAACGTATAGCCCATCACGGTGCCGTGCGCCGTCACCGAACGATAGTAAAGCTCCGGATTCTGCAGCCACGGATGCAGCGGGCTGCGCACGTACATCTGCCACGCGCCGAGCAGCAGCGCGACGCCGAAGGCGATGAACGCCGTCCAGAAATGCGCGAGGACGAGGCGCTTGCTATTGAACACAGGACACTCTCCGCGAATCGGCCGGCAGTTTGTCGGCCATCTGCATGAACTCGACGCGATCGACTACCTTCACGTGCGCCCACCATGTTCTGATGCCCCGTGCCGCAGTATTCGTGGCAGGGCATCGTGTGATCCCCGGTCTTGTCGAAGGTGGTCTTGAAGGTCGACACGCAGCCGGATTCCCGCATCGAATTGATATTGATATCGGTGATGAGAAAGCCGTGCACGACATCCGAACTCGTCGCGCGGAACGTGACCGGCACGCCCGCCGGCACCACGAGACACTGCGGCGTGAACGAGTACTGCTGCGGGACGATGCGCACCATCACCGATCCGTCCGGCTCGGGCGCGGTGCCGAGATTGGTCTCGACGAATTCGCCGGACAGGTGCAGCCTTTCGGGGCGAATCGTTTCGACGCGCGAGGGCGGCATCATCGCCCAGTGCAGGACGGTGTAGACCATCATCGCCACCAGAATCGCGATGATGACGACGACGAGCATCCGAGCATCGCCCAGCGGCACTCGACGCGTTCAGCGACTTCGTGCAAGGCCGGTTGGATAGCCATGTGTACGTTGCCTTAGTCGATCACTGACTCACGCCGCGGGGCAGGAACACGGAGAAATAGAAGATGAACCAGATGGCGAGCACGATCTCGTCGAGCTTCGCTTCGTCGTTCTGCTCTTCATTCATGATGTAGACGATCAATAAAACGGCGCGGACCGCAGTTCGTTCACTTCCTTCACGCTGACCGGCACGCCGCGATTGCCCCACGCCGTGCGGATATACGTGACCACCGCCGCCACTTCCACATCCGACAGCGACTGCGCAAACGCGCGGCATGCCGTACGGCTTCGGGTTTTTGAACGTGCCCGGCGAATAGCCGCCGTTCAGCACCATGCGGATCGGGTTGACCGCGGAATTCATCACGATCGACTGGTTGTTGGCGAGCGGCGGAAAATCGGGCGGCTTGCCCTGCCCTTGTGCCGCGTGACATTCGGCGCACTGCGCGTCGTAGATCTTCTTGCCGAGCGGCGAGAGACTGGTTTTCTGCTCGACCACCGCCTGACTCGGCGGCTCGGACTTGTCGCCGGAACGCGCGCGCGAGCAAGGCCTTCAGATAGACGGCCATCGCGCGCACGGCGTCTTCGCTCAGATATTGCAGACTGTCGTAGACGACTTCCGCCATCGGTCCGTACACCGCGCCGCGATCGCCCACGCCCGCGTGCAGGCCCCCGATCTCGTCGATGCTCCAGTCGCCGAGACCCGCTTCCTTGTTCGACGTGAGCGACGGCGCATACCAGTTCTGGATCGGGATGAGTCCGCCTCGAAGGCCTTCGACGTGACATTGCCGCCGAGCGCGTTGATCGCGGTATGGCACATCGAGCAATGCCCGAGTCCTTCGACGAGATACGCGCCACGATTCCATTCCACGGACTGCTTCGGGTCCGGCTGATATTCGCCCTGCTTGAAGAACAGCGTGCGCCAGCCGATCAGCAATTACCGCTTGTTGAACGGAAAACGCAGTTCATGCGCGCGGTTCGGCTGATGCACGGGCGGCGTCGACATTAGGAACGCGTAGATGGTGTCGGAATCGGCACGCGTGATCTTGGTGTAGGACGCGAACGGCATCGCCGGATAGAGCAGCGCGCCGTCGCGCGAGCGGCCGGTATGCATCATCGTGTAGAACTCGGCGGCGCTCCATTTGCCGATGCCCGTGTCCTTGTCTGACGAGATATTGGGCGTATAGAGCGTGCCGAACGGCGTGTCCATCGGACGGCCGCCGCGGAAGGTCTTGCCTGCCGGAAGCGTATGGCACGCGATGCAGTCGCCCGCGCGCGAGGTATTCGCCGCGCTTGATGGTATCGGCATCGGCGCTCTGCGCTACCGCTTGCAACCACGGCGCAAGAAACAGGACCGCGACGGTCAGCGCACTCAGGTATCGAAATCGGCGCATGTCGGTCCTCGTCAGTTGTGAAGTGCGATGCCGCAGGCGAGCGGCATCTTCAGTGAGCCGGTCGCGACCGGCACCGGATCGGCCGGCGCGGACAGCGACGCGAAATACGCCGCGATCGCCGTAGAACTGGTCCTCGACCGGGCGCAGGATGGTCGCGCCTTCGTCGAGCGCGCGCTGCGCGACATCATCCACGTTTTCAACATAGAGATGCAGCATGACCGGCGTGCCGCCCACCGACAGTGGCCTGACCGTGCCGTAGTCTGGAAATTCGTCGCACAGATAGATCACGTTGCCGCCGATCGACAGCTCCGCCTGCCCGATGCGCCCGTCCGGCCGTTCAAGCCGGAAGGTTTCGGTCGCGTCGAACACCTTTGCATAGAACTCGATGGCGCTGGCGCAACCCGCCACGGCCATGTAGGGAATCACACCTTTGCGGTCCTGCGGAATCGGGTCGACTTTCGCGTTCATGGCGGCCTCCTGTGGCATGGCGCGCGGCAAACGTTTCGCGGGCACGATACCGGTCCGCTGACTGCTTCGACATCCGCGCATCGACATGGTGCCGCGTTCCCATCGCGTTCTCATTGCGCATGCATGGCACCTTCCGCCGCATGCTGGACGCACTTCCCTTCATAATTTCGTTTGACGTAACCTTCGTCGGCAACTCTCCATGTCCGGCACGGCACGACCGTGCGCGCGCCAGCCCCTTTCCCAACGGAGCATCCATGCACGATCTGAAAGGCAAATCGATCCTCATCAGCGGCGCGAGCACCGGCATCGGCGCGGCGGCCGCACGGGCGTTCGGACGCTACGGCACGAATGTCGCAGTGCACTACAACAGCTCGAAGGACAAAGCCGAGGAAGTCGCGAAGGACATCCGCGCGCTCGGCGTGTCCGCGATTACCGTCGGCGCGGACGGACGCGATTCCAAGGCCATCGATGCGGCGGTCGCGCAGACGGTCGAAGCGTTCGGCAAGATCGACGTGCTCATCAACAATGCCGGCAGTCTCGTCAAACGCGAGGCGCTCAAGAACGTCACCGACGCATTCTCGACGAAGTGATGCACATCAACGCGCGCTCGGTGGTCGCGTTCACGCGCGCGGCGCTGCCGTCGCTGCGTGAAGGCGCGGCTCGATCATCAATGTGACGTCCGTGGCGGCGCGCAACGGCGGCGGACCCGACGCACTGCTGTATGCCGCGTCGAAAGGATTCATCAGCACCATCACCAAGGGCATTGCGAAGGAACTGATGCCCGATCGCATCCGTGTGAATGCCGTGGCGCCGGGCGTGATCCAGACGCCGTTTCAGGAGCGCTTCACGACGCCGGATCAGCTCGAAGCTTTCCGCAAGATGATCCCGATGGGGTACATCGGCGAGCCGGACGATTGCAGCGGTGCGTTTCTCTGTTTCTCTATCTCGCGTCGGAATCGATGTCGCGTTATGTGACCGGCTAGATCATCGATGTGAACGGTGGTCAACTAATGCCCTGACGGCGCGCGAATTGTGCGGCGCAACATCGAACATGTGGTATAAACGTCAACTTCACCGGAAAGTTGAAAGCCAAGGAGAAACGCAGGAGATGTCCATGAAAAAAGAACAACGCTTTCGTTCTTTCGCGCTCAATGCGGTCCTCGCATCGGCGCTGATGGCCGCGGGTTTCGTCGAGACGATGCCCGCCTACGCCAAGACGTCCGATACGCAGCAGCAGGTGTTAACGTCGGCGGCGGTCGCGGTCGCGGGCAAATACGCCACCGATACCGCCGAGCAGATCTTCAAGGCCGGC
>JAQFVJ010000268.1 GCA_029439525.1 Caballeronia sp. BR6202001591004 | reverse complement strand
GTTCGATCGGCTGGGTCTGCCCCGGCTCTCATGACCTCAACTTCCTGAACCGCCCGGTGCGGACCCGCATGCCGGGTGGTGTGGCAGGGGGCACAGTCAGCGAACGGCCCCTATGCTGATTGTAGCGCGCACAGTACGCCTGCGCGCCGCCGCCCGCGGCGAGATGCCACCCTGCTGCGGCTACAATGTCAGGCTATTTCACAATTGGTTGCAGGACTGTCCGTCATGAACCAGAACGCCATCTCGAACGCATCGAAAGCACCGAACGCACTCGCGCGCGCCTACACGCGCGGCGCCGCCCTGCCCGCACTGCTGCAAAAGCGCATCCTAATCCTCGACGGCGCAATGGGCACCATGATCCAGCGCTACAAGCTCGACGAAGCCGCGTATCGCGGTGAGCGCTTCAAGGACTACGCGCGCGACACCAAAGGCAACAACGAACTGCTGTCGATCACGCGACGCGAAGTGATCTGCGAGATTCACGAACAGTATCTGGCGGCGGGTGCGGATATCCTCGAAACCAACACGTTCGGCGCGACGCGCGTGGCGCAAGCCGACTACGGCATGGAAGACCTTGCGGCGGAGATGAACATCGAATCCGTGAAGGTGGCACGCGAAGCGTGCGACAAGTATTCGACGCCGGACAAGCCGCGCTTCGTCGCGGGCGCGATCGGGCCGACGCCTAAGACCGCGAGCATTTCGCCGGACGTGAACGATCCGGGCACGCGCAACGTGACCTTCGACGAACTGCGCGACGCGTACTACGAGCAAGCGAAAGCGCTGCTGGACGCGGGCTGCGATCTGTTCCTGGTCGAAACGATCTTCGATACGCTGAACGCCAAGGCCGCGCTGTTCGCGCTCGATCAGTTGTTCGAAGACACGGGCGAACTGCTGCCGATCATGATTTCCGGCACGGTAACGGACGCATCGGGCCGCATCCTGTCCGGACAGACGGTGGAAGCGTTCTGGAATTCGCTGCGTCACGCGAAGCCGCTGACGTTCGGCCTGAACTGCGCGCTCGGCGCGGCGCTGATGCGCCCGTACATCGCGGAACTGGCGAAGCTGTGCGACACCTATGTGTCGTGCTATCCGAACGCGGGTCTGCCGAATCCGATGAACGATACGGGCTTCGACGAAACGCCGGACGTGACATCGGGATTGCTGAAGGAATTCGCGACCGCGGGTCTGGTGAATATCGCGGGAGGGTGCTGCGGCACGACGCCGGATCACATCGCTGCGATCGCGAAGGCGCTCGAAGAAGTGAAGCCGCGCAATTTTCCGTCGCAGTGTCGGGACGTTGCCTGATTAGCCTCGATAGCCCTGACAGCCTGACATCGCATAACGAGATACAAGACATGACCGATCACACCATGCGTCTCTCCGGCCTCGAGCCGTTCAACGTCACCGACGGCTCGCTCTTCATCAACGTCGGCGAGCGCGCCAACGTGACTGGTTCGAAAGCCTTCGCGCGCATGATCCTGAACGGCCAGTTCGACGAAGCGCTGGCGGTCGCGCGCCAACAGGTCGAGAACGGCGCGCAGGTCATCGATATCAACATGGACGAAGCCATGCTCGATTCGAAAGCCGCGATGGTGCGCTTTCTGAATCTGATCGCGTCCGAACCGGATATCGCGCGCGTGCCGATCATGATCGACTCGTCGAAGTGGAACGTGATCGAAGCGGGCCTCAAATGCGTGCAGGGCAAGGCGATCGTCAATTCGATCTCGCTGAAGGAAGGCGAAGAGGCGTTTAAACATCACGCCAACCTGATCCGCCGTTACGGCGCGGCGTCGGTCGTGATGGCGTTCGATGAACAAGGCCAGGCCGATACCTTCGAGCGCAAGACGCAGATCTGCAAACGCTCCTACGACATCCTCGTGAACGAAGTAGTCTTCTCGCCGGAAGACATCATCTTCGATCCGAACATTTTCGCGATCGCGACGGGTATCGAGGAGCACAACAACTACGCGGTCGATTTCATCGAAGCGACGCGCTGGATCAAGCAGAACCTGCCGCACGCGAAAATCAGCGGCGGCGTGTCAAACGTGTCGTTCTCGTTCCGCGGCAACGACCCGGTGCGCGAGGCGATCCACACCGTGTTCCTGTATTACGCGATTCAGGCAGGCATGGACATGGGCATCGTCAACGCGGGGCAGCTCGGCGTATATGCCGAGCTCGATCCCGAGTTGCGCGAGAAAGTGGAAGACGTCGTGCTCAATCGCAGCGAAGACGCGACCGACCGTCTGCTCGAAATCGCCGACAAGTTCAAGACGGGCGCGGCGAAGAAGGAAGAGAACCTCGAGTGGCGCAATCAGCCGGTCGAAGCGCGGCTGTCGCATGCGCTGGTGCACGGCATCACGAACTTCATCGTCGAAGATACGGAAGAAGTGCGCCAGAAGATCGACCGTGCAGGCGGCCGTTCGATCAACGTGATCGAAGGCCCGCTGATGGACAGCATGAACGTCGTCGGCGATCTGTTCGGTCAGGGCAAGATGTTCCTGCCGCAAGTCGTCAAGTCGGCGCGCGTGATGAAGCAAGCGGTCGCGCATCTGATTCCGTTCATCGAGGAAGAAAAGAAGCGTCTCGCAGATGCCGGCGCGGACGTGCGTCCGAAGGGCAAGATCGTCATCGCGACCGTGAAAGGCGATGTGCACGATATCGGCAAGAACATCGTGTCGGTCGTGCTCCAGTGCAACAATTTCGAAGTGTTCAACATGGGCGTGATGGTGCCGTGCGCGACCATCCTCCAGAAAGCGAAGGAAGAAGGCGCGGACATCATCGGTCTGTCGGGGCTGATTACACCGAGTCTCGAAGAAATGGCTTACGTCGCCTCCGAGATGCAGCGCGACGATTACTTCCGCGGCAAGCAGACGCCGCTCTTGATCGGCGGCGCGACCACATCGCGCGTGCATACCGCCGTGAAGATCGCGCCGAACTACGAAGGCCCGGTCGTGTACGTGCCGGACGCATCGCGCTCGGTGTCGGTGGCGTCGAGCCTCTTGTCCGATGAAGGCGCAGCGAAGTATCTCGACGAGCTCAAGACCGACTACGACCGCATCCGCAATCAGCACGCGAATAAAAAAGCGCAGCCGATGGTCACCTACGACGAGGCGCGCGCCAACAAGACGAAGATCGACTGGAGCGCGTACACGCCGAAGAAGCCGAGCTTCATCGGGCGCCGCGTCATCAAGAACTACGATCTCACGGAACTGTCGAATTATATTGATTGGGCGCCGTTCTTCCAGACGTGGGATCTCGCCGGCGCGTATCCCGCGATCCTCAACGACGAGATCGTCGGCGAATCGGCGCGGCGCGTGTTCTCGGACGGCAAGTCAATGCTCTCGCCCATCATCCAGGGCTGCTGGCTGACGGCGAACGGCGTCGTCATACTGGTGCCCGCGAACACCGTCAACGACGACGACATCGAAATCTACACCGACGAGTCGCGCTCGCAAGTCGCCATGACATGGCGCAATCTGCGTCAGCAGAGCGTGCGTCCGGTCATCGACGGCGTGATGCGCCCGAACCGGTCGCTGGCCGATTTCATCGCGCCGAAGGATTCGGGCGTGAAGGACTACATCGGCCTGTTCGCTGTCACGGCAGGTCTGGGCGTCGACAAAAAGGAAACGCAGTTCGAGGCCGATCACGACGACTACAGCGCGATCATGCTGAAGGCGCTGGCGGGTCGTTTCGCGGAAGCGTTCGCCGAAGCGCTGCACGCGCGCGTGCGCCGCGATCTGTGGGGTTACGCCGCCGACGAAACACTCGACAACGACGCGCTGATCGCGGAAAAGTACACCGGCATCCGGCCCGCGCCGGGCTATCCAGCGTGCCCGGATCATCTCGTCAAGCGCGATATGTTCGAAGTGCTTCAGGCGGAAGAAATCGGCATGAGCCTCACCGAGTCGCTGGCGATGCTGCCGGCGGCAAGCGTGTCGGGCTTCTATTTCGCGCATCCGGACAGCACGTATTTCTCGGTCGGCAAGATCGGCGACGATCAGTTGAAGAGTTTCGCCGAACGCATGGCGATCAGCGAAACCGACGCGGAGCGCGCACTCGCGCCGCAACGCTGATCAGCGGCGCGCGGAGTAAACGCACTGAAAATATCCGTGGTATAGGGACTAACGCGGTCTATGTTGGGAAAACTCATATGCGCGGCGTAATGTCGAATAAAAGCAGCACGTGATCGGCGAGGAATTTTTTAATTCTGTAAACTGTGCTCGCGATACTCCGTCATGACGACGGACACGCATATTTTCGACACGGAGAAAGTCACATGAAAAAGCTGACGTCCGCCGTAACCGTAGCGCTCGCCGCTGCCGTGCTCGACGCAGCGAGCACGGCAGCTTTCGCGCAGGCCGCCAGTACGACGCAGACCGAGCACAAGAAGAAACCGAAGACGTCCAAAGCTCCTCAGTCGATGAACGCTCAATCGCAGTAAAGACCGAAAGTTTCGTAGGAAGAAAAAACCTGCATCTTCACCGATGCGGGGTTTTCTTTTCGTGCGCCGGAGTTCCTCGGCGGGCGCGAAGATCACACGCCCCAGAGAATGTCCTTATTCTCTTTCAGCGAGAGCCGCAGCATGTTGAGAAACGGATACGCGCGCTGCGCGAGGCCGATAGGAATCTCGTGATGTTCGTGCCCTTCCTCGCCTTCGTGGAAGTGGCCATCGCTTTCCGCGCGCTGCTGCTTGTCGACGACGACCGCCGCCTTCAGCTTTTCGATCGCAGAGGGCATTTCATCGTGAGTAATGACGCCCCGTTCACCCAGCGGTTTGCCGATGATCCCCAGCAGATACTCCGCCAGGTTCTCGAGCATCATGACGTCCGGTGCAGCGGGACTTTTGAATGTGATCAGCATGATGGTAGGTCGTTTTGCTTATGTTGGATGACAGCCGGTCTTCGTGTAAGACGTGCCGACGAGCCGATCTTTGCTGACAAGCACCTTAATTAGACATATTAGCACCCTGCTAAAATCTCGCTTTAATAAGCGCGCGTTGCGTTGTACAGCTTCGAATCAAAGCAGTCCGCTAACACCACCTAGCCGGGTCGATGCGCACGAACGCGCTGGTTTGCGCGGGCTTCCCCGATCATCGCCTCGTCCGCACCCGCTCCATCGGATCACATTCAGCATGCTGCCCACACACAAAGTAACCCTGGAAACTCTTCTCTCCGACGCGGTCAAAACTGTCGCGCAGGCGACCCAAGGCGCGACCGAAGCCGCATTCGTCGCACCGGCCATCGTGCTCGAACGACCCAAGGTCGCCGCGCACGGCGATGTGGCATCCAATGTCGCGATGCAGCTCGCCAAGCCCTTACACGCCAATCCGCCCCAGCTCGCGCAGCAGATCGTCGATGCGGTGCTCGCCGATCCCGCGGCCAAGGGCCTCGTGGAAGGCGCCGAAGTGGCGGGTCCGGGCTTCATCAACCTGCGGCTCGCAGCGAACGCTAAGCAAGACGTGATCCCGGCCGTGCTCGGCAAAGGCAAGAATTACGGCCACTCGACGCGCGACACCGGCAAGCGCGTGCTGATCGAGTTCGTATCGGCAAATCCGACCGGCCCGTTGCACGTCGGCCACGGCCGTCAGGCGGCGCTGGGCGATGCGCTGTCCAATCTGCTCGGCACGCAGGGCTATGACGTGCATCGCGAGTTCTACTACAACGACGCGGGCGTGCAGATCAACAATCTCGCCACGTCGACGCAGTTGCGCGCGCGCGGCCTCACGCCGAACGACCCGCAATGGCCGGACGCGGCGTACAACGGCGAGTACATAACGGATATCGCGCGCGATTACATGGCCGGCGCGACCGTCGCCGCGAAAGACGGCGAGCCGGTAAAGGGCAAGGGCGATGTCGAAGACCTCGAGGCGATCCGCCATTTCGCGGTCGCATATCTGCGTCACGAGCAGAATCTGGATCTGACCGCGTTCGGCGTGAAATTCGACCAGTTCTATCTGGAGTCGTCGCTGTACAAAGAGGGCCGCGTTGAAAAGACCGTGGCCGCTCTGATCGACGCGGGCAAGACCTACGAGCAGGAAGGCGGGCTGTGGCTGCGCACCACCGACGACGGCGACGACAAGGACCGCGTCATGCGCAAATCCGATGGCACGTACACGTACTTCGTGCCGGACGTCGCGTATCACGTGACCAAGTGGGACCGCGGCTACACCAAGGTCATCAACATACAAGGCTCGGACCATCACGGCACCATCGCGCGCGTGCGCGCCGGTCTGCAGGGACTGGGGGTCGGCATTCCGAAGGGCTATCCCGACTACGTGCTACACAAGATGGTCACCGTCATGCGCAACGGCGTGGAAGTGAAGATTTCCAAGCGCACGGGCAGCTACGTGACGGTGCGCGATCTGATCGAATGGTCAGGCGGGCTGGCGCTGGGTCACGAAACCGCGCCCGACATGATCGACGAGGAAACCATCCGCCGCGGCCGCGATGCCGTGCGCTTCTTCCTCATCTCGCGCAAGGCGGATACGGAGTTCGTGTTCGACATCGACCTTGCGC
>JAQFVJ010000267.1 GCA_029439525.1 Caballeronia sp. BR6202001591004 | reverse complement strand
CCGACAGCAGTTGCTCGCGTTCGGTATCGGGCAGATTCATTTTGCCCATGACCCGTGTCTAAACATAGATATGGGGCTAATTCAATGACGCACTGCGCTAGAATGGCTTTTTGACCACTCGCGAAGAGCGCTGCCATGCTGGAATTCGATCGACACGTCGTCACATCGACGCTGGATATCATTTATGCGGACACCGGTCCCGCCGAGGGACCGGCCGTGTTTTGATGCACGGCTGGCCGGACACCGCCCGTACCTGGAACGATGTCGCCGCGCGGCTGAACACCGCAGGCTTTCGCACCATCGTGCCCGAGTTGCGTGGCGCGGGCAGGACACCCCTCCTCGGGGACGCCGCCGCGCGCCACGGCGGGGCCGTGGCGCGCGTCCACGACGCCATCGAACTGATGGACGCGCTCGAAATCGACACCTTCGACTTCGTCGGCCACGACTGGCGCGCGTTCGATGTGCCGGACTTCGCGCAATCGCGGCGCTGGTGGTATCAGTGGTTCATGTCGCTCGATGCTGGACCGAAAGCCGTCGCCGCCGATCCCAAAGGCTTTGCGCGCATTGCCGGCTGGTACGACGAGGCCGAATTCGCCGCCACCGCGCGCGTTCGAGAATCCCGACTGGGTGCCGATCACGCTCAACGCGTATCGGCGGCGCTGGCGCACGGGCGAAGTGTCCGATCCGGCGCTGTCGGCGCTCTACCAAAAGCTCGGCGCGGTCGAGAAGATCGGCGTGCGGACGCTCGCGATTCACGGCGGAGCGAATACGTGCACTGATTCGTCGACGTCGGCGGTCCAGGAAGATTACTTCACGGCGGGCTACGAGCGCGTGGTGATCGACGGCGTCGGGCATTTTCCGCAGCGCTAGGCGCCGGAGGCGGTGGCGAATGGGGTGATCGCGTATCTGTCCGCGAACTGAATCCGACAGTTGCGGACACACGGGTCAGAAGTTTGCGCAGTCGTACGGACGAGCGGCATGCAGACCCTGGAAACACTGCTGACAACTTTTGCGACAGAATACTGTATGCGTGTACAGTACTGTTCGCAGTCGCGCGCGCGGGAAACCGCCGGACGCCCCGCCCACGGCTTCACGACGCTCTGGAAAAGACGTCCAACTCATTGAATCGGTTAAGAAATTGGCATCCAACAACGCAATTCGCATTCGCGGCGCGCGGCAGCACAATCTCAAAAATCTCGACCTCGACCTTGCACATCGGCCAGATGACCGTCGTGACCGGCCCGTCGGGTTCCGGCAAGTCGAGTCTGGTGTTCGACACGCTGTATGCCGAAGGCCAGCGCCGCTACGTTGAGACGTTCAGCGCGTACGCGCGGCAGTTTCTCGATCGCATGGACCGCCCGCAGGTCGATTGCGTGGACGGCGTGCCGCCCGCAATCGCTATCGACCAGACCAACCCGGTGCGCAGTTCACGCTCGACCGTCGGCACGATGACCGAGCTGAACGATCACCTGAAGCTATTTTACGCGCGCGCCGCCGAGTTGTTCGACAAGAAGACCGCGCTGCCGGTGCGTCACGACACACCGGAGACGATTTACGCCGAACTGCTCGAACGCACGCGCGACGGCGATCCGCGACTTGCGATCACGTTCCCCGTCGAATTGCCCGATACCGCAAGCGATGCCGAAGTCGAACAATGGCTATCCGCGAGCGGCTATACGCGCGTGCAGGCAAAGCGCCACGTGCAGACGGAGCAGGGCGCGCGACAGATGCTGGACGTCGTCGCGGACCGTTTTCGCCTTCAGAACATCGAACGCTCGCGTACGCTCGAAGCCATCGAAAGCGCGCTGTTGCGCGGCACGGGCCGTGTCAACGTCTATGTGCTGAAGGAAGAAGGCGAGCCGGAAATCTGGCGCTTCTCGACTGGCCTGCACAGCCCGGAAAGCGATCTGCGTTACGCCGATCCGCAGCCCGCACTGTTCTCGTTCAACTCCGCTTACGGCGCATGCGAAACGTGTCGCGGCTTCGGCCGCGTGATCGGCGTCGATTACGGTCTGGTGATCCCCAACAAAAACAAGACGCTGCGCGAAGGCGCGATCAAGACGCTGCAAACGCCCGCGTGGAAAGAGAATCAGGACGACCTCCTGCGTTACGGCGCGAAGGCGGGCATCCGTCTGGGCGTGCCGTGGAAGGAACTCACGCAGAAAGAGCGCGACTGGGTCATCAAGGGATCGCCCGACTGGACGGGAAAATGGCAGAACCAGTGGTATGGTGTGCAGCGCTTCTTCGACTATCTGGAGTCAAAAGCGTACAAGATGCACATCCGCATGCTGCTGTCGAAGTACCGCAACTATACGATGTGCCCGGTGTGCGCCGGCGCGCGCCTCAAGACCGAATCCTTGCTGTGGCGTCTCGGCACGAAGGAACAAGCCGATGCGGTACTGTTGCCGTCCGGTCGCTTCATGCCGCAAGGCGTGGACTGGACACGCGCGCAACTCGAAGCGCTGCCCGGCCTCACCGTGCACGATCTGATGCTGATGCCGATCGAGCGCATCCGCCGCTTCTTCGATTCACTGACGTTGCCTTCGACCTTGCTCGACGAAGCGCTGAAACTGCTTCACGCCGAAGTGCGCACGCGTTTGAAATATCTCTGCGATGTCGGCCTCGGTTATCTCACGCTGGATCGGCAGTCGCGCACGCTGTCGGGTGGCGAAGTGCAGCGCATCAACCTGACGACTGCGCTCGGCACCTCGCTCGTGAACACGCTGTTCGTGCTCGATGAACCAAGCATCGGGCTGCATCCGCGCGATCTGAACCGTATCGTCGAAGCGATGCATCGTTTGCGCGATGCGGGCAATACGCTCGTCGTTGTCGAGCACGATCCGTCGGTGATGCTTGCGGCCGATCGCCTCATCAACATGGGTCCGGGACCGGGCGAGCGCGGCGGGCAGATCGTCTACGACGGCACGCCCGACGAGATTCAGGCCACCGACACGCTGACCGGCGCGTATCTTGGCGGACGCAAGCAGGTTGCGCATGCGTCGAACTGGAATCGCCGTGTCGTCGATGCGAACAGGCCGCGTCTCACGCTCGAAGGCGCGAGCGATCACAACCTGCGCGATGTCACGGTCGAGATTCCGCTGCAACGTCTTGTCTGCGTAACGGGCGTGTCGGGCTCGGGCAAATCGACGCTGATTCAGGACGTGCTCGCGCCCGCCTTGATGCGCCATTTCGGCCGCACGACCGAAGCGCCCGGCGCATTCCGCGCGCTGAAGGGCGCGGAGCAGTTGAGCGACGTGGTGTTCGTCGATCAGTCGCCGATCGGGCGCACGGCGCGCTCGAATCCCGCGAGCTATGTCGGCGCGTTCGATGAAATCCGCAAGCAGTTTGCAGCTGCGCCGCTCGCCGCGCAGCGCGGTTATGGCGCGAGCATGTTCAGCTTCAACTCGGGCGACGGACGCTGCCCGACTTGCGGCGGCTCGGGCTTCGAGCATGTCGAAATGCAGTTCCTGAGCGATGTCTATCTGCGCTGTCCGGATTGCGACGGACGCCGTTATCGCGCGGAAATCCTCGAAGTGAAGATCGAGCGAGGCGGGCGCGAACTGAGCGTCGCCGATGTGCTCGAACTGACCGTGAGCGAAGCCGTCGAGCTTTTCGCTGCGGACAAGGAAGCGCTGCGTGTGTTGCAGCCGATCGTCGATGTCGGCCTCGAATACGTGAAGCTCGGTCAGCCAGTGCCGACCTTGTCGGGCGGTGAAGCGCAGCGTCTGAAGCTCGCGGGCTTCCTCGCGGAAACGTCGCAGACGAAGAAGGGCGATGCGAACGAAAGCCGTCTCTTCATGTTCGACGAGCCGACCACGGGCCTGCATTTCGACGATATCGCCAAGCTCATGCAGGCATTGCGACGCCTGCTCGAACGCGGTCATTCGCTGATCGTCATCGAACACAATCTCGATGTGATCCGCGCGGCTGACTGGATCATCGATCTCGGTCCCGAAGGCGGCGACGGCGGCAGCGAAGTGGTCTGCGTCGGCACGCCGGACGATGTTTTGGCATGCGAACAATCGCACACGGGACGGGCGCTTCTTGAATACGAAGAAGCGATGCAGCCCGGCGCGGCAGAAAAGCGCGCGGGCGTGCCCTTGCAGCTTGCCGCGGAAGTGGCGAGCGCACCTCGCACGTTGCAGGGCGAGGACGTGGTGCGCATCGTCAATGCGCGTGAACACAACCTCAAGTCGCTCGATGTCGATATTCCGCACAACAAGTTCAACGTTGTCACGGGTGTGTCGGGCTCGGGCAAATCGACGCTCGCGTTCGATATTCTTTTCCACGAAGGACAGCGCCGCTATCTCGAATCGCTCAATGCATATGCTCGTTCCATCGTGCAGCCGGCGGGCCGTCCCGAAGTCGATGCCGTGTACGGCATTCCGCCGACGGTCGCTATCGAACAGCGGCTGTCGCGCGGCGGGCGCAAGTCCACGGTCGCGACGACCTCGGAAGTATGGCACTTTCTGCGTCTGCTTTATGTGAAGCTCGGCGTCCAGCATTGCATTCATGACGGCACGCCGGTGCAGATGCAGAGCTCGGAGTCGATCACCGCGCAGATCATGCGCGATTACAAGGGCCAGCATGTCGGCCTGCTCGCGCCGCTCGTCGTCAACCGCAAGGGCGTGTACACTGATCTTGCGAAATGGGCGAAGACGCGAGGTAACACGCATCTTCGTGTCGATGGCAAATTCCAGCCCGTGAGTTCGTGGCCGAAGCTCGACCGCTTCCGGGAACATACGATCGAACTGCCGGTGGCGGGCCTCGTCGTGTCCGCGGAAAACGAAGCCGAGCTGCGCCGCCTGCTCGACGAAGCGCTCGAACTCGGCAAGGGCGTGATGCATCTGATCGCGCCGCTCGACGATCTGCATGGCTCGTGGGAAAACGGCACGCGGCGCGGCACCGAAGAAACGCGCGTGTTTTCGACCAAGCGCGCATGTCCGGTCTGCGGCACGAGTTATCCTGAACTCGACCCGCGCATGTTTTCGTACAACAGCAAGCACGGCTGGTGCAATACGTGTGTCGGCACGGGCGTCACGCTCACGCACGAGCAGTGTGCCGCGCTCGACGACACCATCCTCGCGCAGGACGATCGCGGCCGCGAGCAGACCATCGGGTCGGTGGATCAGGAGCCGGACGATATCGTCGATCAGCCGTGCCCGGATTGCGAAGGCACGCGTCTGAACGATGTTGCACGCGCGGTGACGTTCGGCGATTACCCGATTACCGAAGTGGGTCGCTGGACGGTGAGCGATGCGCGCGAATGGATTTCGACGCTGAAATTGAAGGGCCGCGATGCGGATATCGCGCGCGACGTGATCAGCGAAATCGAAGGGCGTTTGCAGTTTCTCGAGGAAGTCGGTCTCGGATATCTGAATCTCGATCGCGCCGCGCCGACGCTCTCCGGCGGCGAAGCGCAGCGCATTCGTCTTGCCGCGCAACTCGGCAGCAATCTGCAGGGCGTGTGCTATGTGCTCGATGAACCGACCATCGGCCTGCATCCGCGCGACAACCTCATTTTGCTGAGCGCGTTGAAGAAGCTCAACGACAAGGGCAATACGCTCGTCGTCGTCGAGCATGACGAGGACACGATTCGCCGCGCGGATCACATCATCGATATCGGACCGGGCGCGGGCAAGCGCGGCGGCACGGTCGTGGCGCAGGGCAATGTCACGGATCTCGCTTCGCACAAGGCTTCGCTGACGGGGCAAATGCTGGCGAATCCGATCGCGCATCCGTTGCAGCCGCGCCGTGAAGTGCGCGCCGCGACAGCGAAGCGCACCGCCGTGCCGGAACAATGGCTGACCCTCAAAGGTGCGACGCTGCATAACCTGCGCAACGTGACGGCGAACGTACCGTTCAATCGTCTCGTCGCGATCACGGGTGTGTCCGGTTCCGGCAAGTCGACGCTCGCGCGCGATGTACTGGTGACGAACCTGCTCGATGCCGTCGGCCGTTCGGTGCTGTCGTCGCCCGCGGTGCGGCGCGCGCGCAAGTCCGCGCAAGCCTCGGACACGAGCAAGCCCGCGACGAAATCGCGTTCGAGCGTGCTCGCGCATGAAGCGCCACGTCCGAAGTTCAATGTGACGCACGCATGGCAGGGCTGCACGGGCACCAGCGGATTCGAGGCGATCGATCGCGTGCTCGAAGTCGATCAGACGCCGATCGGCAAGACACCGCGTTCGTGCCCGGCCACTTACATCGGCATGTGGGACACCATCCGCAAGCTGTTCGCGGACACACTCGAAGCGCGGGCGCGTGGCTATACGCCCTCGCGTTTCTCGTTCAACGCGGGCGACGGACGCTGCCTCGCGTGCGAAGGCCAGGGCGTGCGCACCATCGCCATGAGCTTTTTGCCCGACTTGAAAGTGCCGTGCGACGTGTGCCACGGCCAGCGCTTCAATCCGGAGACGCTGGCCGTAACATGGCGCGGCAAGAACATCGGCGAAGTGCTGACGATGGAGGTCGACGAAGCCGTGGAGTTCTTCACATCGATGCCGAGCATCGCGCATCCGCTGCAACTGATGAAGGACGTGGGTCTCGGCTATCTCACGCTCGGTCAGCCGTCGCCGACGCTGTCGGGCGGCGAGGCGCAGCGTATCAAGCTGGTCACCGAGTTGTCGAAGGTGCGCGACGACGTTACGCGACGCGGCCAGAAGCCGCCGCATACGCTCTACGTGCTGGACGAACCGACCGTTGGTCTGCACATGGCGGACGTGGCGAAGCTGATAGGCGTGCTGCATCGTCTCGTGGACGGCGGGCATAGCGTAATCGTCATCGAGCACGATCTCGATGTGATTGCCGAGGCGGACTGGGTGCTCGATCTCGGCCCGGAAGGCGGCG
>JAQFVJ010000266.1 GCA_029439525.1 Caballeronia sp. BR6202001591004 | reverse complement strand
GGCCGGCGCCGACTGGATCCACTTCGACGTCATGGACAACCACTATGTTCCGAACCTGACGATCGGCCCGATGGTTTGCGAGGCCATCCGCCCGTGCACCGATGTGCCCATCGACGTGCATCTGATGGTGCGCCCGGTCGATCGCATCGTGCCCAACTTCGCGAAGGCCGGCGCGAACAAGATCAGTTTTCATCCGGAAGCGTCGGATCACATCGACCGCACGCTATCGCTGATCCGCGATCACGGCTGCACGACCGGTCTCGTGTTCAATCCCGCCACGCCGCTCAACTATCTTAATCATGTGATGGATAAGGTCGATCTCGTGCTCATCATGTCGGTCAATCCCGGCTTCGGAGGGCAGTCGTTCATTCCCGAGGCGCTGAACAAGATCCGCGAGGCGCGCACACGCGTCGATGTGTACCGCGAACGCACCGGCCGCACGATCCACGTCGAAGTCGACGGCGGCATGAAGGTCGACAACATCCGTGAGATCGCGGAAGCCGGCGCCGACACCTTCGTCGCAGGCTCAGCGATTTTCGGCAAGCACGACTACAAGCTGATCATCGAAGAAATGCGCGCCGAACTGGCCAAAGTGGGAGTGCAGCAATGAGCGACATCGCGGCGGGGTCCGCCCCTTTCGTCAACCGTCCGATTCGCGCGGCGATCATCGATCTCGACGGCACCATGGTCGATGCCGCGGATGACTTCGTCACCGCGCTCAACGCCATGCTCGCGCGCGTCGGCATCGATCGGCCGGTCACGCGCGAGGAAGTGGTCGATTACGTCGGCAAAGGCTCGGAGAATCTGATCCGCGCAGCGTGCTGGCCGTGCGCCTGCCGCGCATACCACATACCCAGGCGATCGCTCAATTCGACGATGCGCTCGCCATCTATCAAGGCGAATACGCGAAAATCAACGGCAAGTTTTCGGTGCTCTATCCCGACATGCGGGAAGGACTGGAAGCGATGCGCGAGCTCGGCATTGCGCTGGCCTACGTGACCAACAAGCCGCATCGGTTCGCGGTGGAACTGCTCGGTCACTTCGGCATCGCGCAGTATCATCGCGCAGTATTTCAGGGTGATTCTCGGCGGCGACTCGCTGCCCGTGAAGAAACCCGATCCCCTGCCGATGCTGACCGTATGCGAGCGGCTGGACGTCGAACCGCGTCAGGCTGTGGCCGTCGGCGACTCGGAAAACGATGCGCTCGCAGGCCGCGCAGCCGGCTTGGCGACGCTCACTGTGCCCTACGGCTACAACCATGGAAAACCGGTGCAATCGGTGAAATCCGATGGTATAGTTTCCTCGCTGCGCACCGCACTCGCTGTGGGCATTGCAGCATTGGCGATCGCACTGCAGCATTGGCGATTACAGCCACCTTGCTGGCGCCAGACACCACCTTGACGAATAATAAGTCCATCCACCATGTTTCTCAACAGAAAACGGAGTCTGAGCAGCATCGACCGGGGAGCCTGGCCCTGGCGTCGCTGGTCGCGCTAACCTCGCCCGAGGTTCGCTGAAGCCATCTGTCTGATCCCGCTTCAGCATCCGTTGTTTTTTGCTGGGTATTCCTGCGCTGTTTCCGTTGAATCGCATTACGCTCAGTTTGGCTGGGCGTGTGTCGCATGAGCGACCTTCGCATCGTCTTGCCCGCTTTGGAGATTCCAAGCGACAGGAGCGTCGTGTGCGATCATTCAGGATTCGGCCGCCCGCTGCGCCCGCTTTTCTCGATGCCGCCTCACCCTCCTGACCGCGCGCGTCGTCCAAGGGTCGCAACATGACCGAACTCGAATTCCAATCGCTCCCGAACGAAGGCTTCAACCGCATTCCGCTGATCGCCGAAGCGCTCGCCGATCTCGAAACTCCGCTGTCGCTCTACTTGAAACTCGCGCAGACCGAGCGCAACGGCGCGAACTCGTTCCTGCTCGAATCCGTCGTGGGCGGCGAGCGTTTCGGACGCTATTCGTTCATCGGTCTGCCGGCACGTACGACGGTGAGTGTGCAGAACGGCAAGACGCAAGTCGTCACCGACGGCCAGGTCACCGAAACGCACGTCGGCGATCCGCTCGCGTTCATCGAGAACTATCAGAAGCGGCTCAAGGTTGCGACGCGCCCGGGTTTGCCGCGATTCTGTGGCGGTCTCGCGGGCTACTTCGGTTACGATGCGGTGCGCTACATCGAAAAGAAGCTCGCGGATAGCGCGCCGCCCGACGATCTTAATCTGCCCGACATCCAGTTGCTGCTGACCGAAGAAGTCGCGGTCATCGACAATCTCGCGGGCAAGCTCTATCTCATCGTCTACGCCGATCCGACCAAACCCGAAGCGTACGCAAAAGCGAAGCATCGTCTGCGCGAACTGCGCGCGCGTCTGCGCGTGACGGTTCAGCCGCCGGTCACGTCGGCAAGCGTGCGCACCGAGACGTATCGCGAGTTCAAGAAGGACGAGTACCTGAATGCCGTGCGCAAAGCGAAGGAATACATCGCGGCGGGCGAGCTGATGCAGGTCCAGGTCGGCCAGCGCCTCATTAAGCCGTTCCGCGATAACCCGCTGTCGCTGTATTGCGCGCTGCGTTCGCTGAATCCGTCGCCATACATGTACTACTACAACTTCGGCGGCGACGTTCATGTGGTCGGCGCATCGCCCGAGATTCTCGTGCGTCAGGAAAAGCGCGCGGAGGATCGCATCGTCACGATTCGCCCGCTAGCCGGCACGCGCCCGCGCGGCAACACGCCCGAGCGCGACGCCGAGCTCGCTACCGAACTGCTGAACGACCCGAAGGAAATCGCTGAACACGTCATGCTGATCGACCTCGCGCGCAACGACGTGGGCTGCATCGCGCAGACCGGTTCGGTCGATGTCACGGACAAGATGATCATCGAAAAGTACTCGCACGTTCAGCACATCGTGAGTTCGGTCGAAGGCAAGCTGACGCCCGGCATGAGCAACTGCGACGTGCTGCGCGCGACGTTCCCGACGGGCACGCTGTCCGGCGCGCCGAAGGTCCGCGCGATGGAACTGATCGACGAACTCGAACCCGTGAAGCGCGGCCTGTACGGCGGCGCAGTCGGTTATCTGTCGTTCAGCGGCGAGATGGATCTGGCCATCGCAATCCGCACCGGCCTCATCCACAAGGGCAATCTGTACGTTCAGGCAGCAGCGGGCGTCGTCGCGGGTTCGGTGCCCGAATCCGAATGGCAGGAGACGGAGAACAAGGCGCGCGCCGTGCTGCGCGCCGCCGAGCAAGTGCAAGACGGCCTCGACAGCGACTTCTGAGGAGAAAGACCATGCTGCTGATGATCGACAACTACGATTCCTTCACCTACAACCTGGTCCAGTACTTCGGCGAACTCGGCTGCGACGTGCACACGTATCGCAACGACGAAATCACGCTCGATGAAATCGCCAGGCTGAATCCCGAACGCATTTGCCTGTCGCCGGGACCGAGCAATCCGCAACACGCGGGCATCACGCTCGACGTGCTGCGTGAGTTCTCCGGCAAGCTGCCGATTCTCGGCGTCTGCCTCGGCCATCAGGCAATCGGCGAGGCATTCGGTGGCCGCGTGGTCCGCGCGCAAACCATCATGCACGGCAAGGTGAGTCAGATCGAGACCGACTGTAAGGGCGTGTTCTCCGATCTGCCGAAACACTTCAATGTCACGCGCTATCACTCGCTGGCCATCGAACGCGAATCCTTGCCCGACTGTCTGGAAGTATCCGCATGGACGCCGGACGGCGAGATCATGAGTGTGCGTCACCGTGAACTGGAAGTGGAAGGCGTTCAGTTCCACCCGGAATCGATTCTTTCCGAGCACGGCCATGCGTTGCTGGAAAATTTCGTGAAGAATAGTTCGACCGACAAGCGAATGTGACGACCATGACCATCACCGCACAGGAAGCGCTGCAACGCACGATCGAGCATCGCGAAATCTTCTACAATGAAATGCTGCACCTGATGCGGCAGATCATGCGCGGCGAGATGTCGCCCGTCATGTCGGCCGCGATCATCACGGGCTTGCGCGTGAAGAAGGAAACCATCGGCGAGATCGCCGCCGCCGCGACCGTGATGCGCGAGTTCGCCAATCACGTCGAAGTGGTGGACAACTCGAATTTCGTCGATATCGTCGGCACCGGCGGCGACGGCTCGCATACCTTCAACATCTCCACGGCATCGATGTTCGTGTCGGCGGCAGCCGGCGCGAAGGTCGCGAAGCACGGCAATCGCGGCGTGTCGAGCAAGTCGGGCAGCGCGGACGTGCTCGAAGCGCTCGGCGTCAATATCGATCTGACGCCGGAACAAGTGGCCGCGTCGATTGCCAAAATTAACATAGGTTTCATGTTTGCGCCGAACCATCATCCGGCGATGAAGAACATCGCGCCCGTGCGCCGCGAACTCGGCGTGCACACCATCTTCAATATTCTCGGGCCGCTGACGAATCCGGCCGGCGCGCCGAATCAGCTACAGGGGGTATTCCACGAAGACCTCGTCGGCATTCAGGTGCGCGTAATGCAGCGTCTCGGCACGAAACACGTGCTCGTCGTGTACGGAAAGGACGGCATGGACGAAGTGTCGCTCGGCGCCGCGACGAAAGTCGGTGAACTGAAGAACGGCGAAGTCTCCGAATACGAGACTCATCCTGAAGATTTCGGTCTTCAAATGGTGTCGAACCGTTCGTTGAAAATAGCGAACACGCAGGAATCGAAAACCATGCTGCTCGGCGCGCTGAATAACAAGGCGGGCGGCGCGCGCGAGATCGTTACACTGAACACGGGCACCGCGCTTTATGCCGCCGACGTCGTGGATTCCATCGAGGCCGGCATGAAAACCGCGCGCGAGGCGATCGAAAGCAGCGCGGCGCGCGAGAAAGTCGAAGCGCTCGTGCACTTCACGCAGCAGTTCACGAAGCCATAACGGAAACGGACATGAGTGACATCCTGGATCGCATCATCGCGGTCAAGCGTGAGGAAATCCGCGCCGCCGAACAGAGCGCGCCGCTCGAAGAGCTGGAGCTCGAAGCCGGGTCGCGCGATCTGCGCGATTTCGTCGGCGCATTACGTGCGAAGCATGCCGAAGGCAAGGCAGCCGTGATCGCCGAAGTGAAGAAGGCGAGCCCGTCGAAAGGTGTGCTGCGCAAGAACTTCGTGCCAGCCGAGATCGCGCAATCGTATGAAAAAGGCGGCACCGCGTGTTTGTCCGTGCTGACAGACGTGCAGTTCTTCAAGGGCAGCGGCGCGTATCTTCAGGAAGCGCGCGCCGCGTGCAGCCTGCCGGTGCTGCGCAAGGACTTCATCATCGATCCCTATCAGGTCATGGAAGCGCGCGCGATGGGAGCGGACTGCATTCTGCTGATCGCGGCCGCGCTGGAACTCTCGCAGATGCAGGACCTCGAAGCCTACGCGCACTCGCTCGGCCTCGCGGTACTGCTGGAAGTCCACGACGCCGACGAACTGCGCGACGCGCTCACGCTGAAGACGCCGCTAATGGGCATCAACAATCGCAATCTGCGCACGTTCCAGACGAGCATCGATACGACCATCGGCATGCTGGAAATGGTGCCGGAAGATCACATCATGGTGACGGAGTCGGGCATTCTGTCGCGCGTCGATGTCGAGCGGCTGCGCGCGATGCGCGTGGACACTTTCCTCGTCGGCGAGGCCTTCATGCGCGCGGACGATCCCGGCACGGAACTCGCGCGCATGTTTTTTCTGAGAGACCATGGGAATCGAAAGAGAACTCAAGCTCGCGCTCGTGCCGTCGCAACATGACGACATCGCACGCTTCTTCGACGAACGAACCGGCGCGGGCAAGGCGATCGCGCTCGCCATCTATTTCGACACGCCGGATTGCGCACTCGCGAAAGCGAAGTCCGCGCTGCGCCTGCGCCGCACGCCGGAGCGATGGCTGCAGACCTACAAGACGCTCGGCAAGACAGTCGCGGGTCTGAGCGATCGTCAGGAATGGGAGCTTTCCGTCGAAGGCGAAGCGCTCGAAATCGACGCGCTCATCGAAGCCTGCGACGACGATCATGCACGCAAAACGCTGCAGGGAGCCGCGCCGGAATTGATCGCGCTGTTCAAGACCGATTTCAAACGCATCGTGTGGGACATGGAGCGTGAGGGATAGCAGATCGAAGTGGCGCTGGATCGCAGCAAGATCGTCGCGGACGTCGATGGCGAAACGCGTCACGCGGAAATCAGCGAACTCGAACTGAAGTCCGGCGACATGAGCGCGTTCTCCAATCTCTCGGCGGAATTGCGCGGCGCGTTTCCCGAATTCACGCCCGAGGATTTAAGCAAGGCGGAGCACGGTTATCTGTTGCGCACGCATCCCGAAGGGATCGACGAAGAAGCATGAATCATCAGACCTCCCTCTTCGAGAACGCAAGCGCAATCACCACGCTCGAAAGTCAGTTCGACGCCCTGCCCGCCGATTGGCGCAAGCATCTGAAGCCGTTCATCGACAGCTCGCGTTACGCGTCGCTGTGCGCGTTCGTCGATGCGGAACGCGCCGCCGGCAAGACCGTCTATCCCGCCGA
>JAQFVJ010000265.1 GCA_029439525.1 Caballeronia sp. BR6202001591004 | reverse complement strand
GTCTCGCGGACATTGTGGTCCGTGATCAGCACGCCGATGTTGCGCTGCTTCAGAAACTTGACGATCTTCTGGATTTCCAGCACGGCGATCGGGTCGACGCCCGCGAACGGCTCGTCGAGCAGGATGAAGCTCGGATTGGTCGCGAGCGCGCGCGCGATTTCGACACGCCGCCGCTCGCCGCCCGACAGCGACAGCGCCGGATTCTCGCGCAGATGCGCGATCTGGAGTTCGTCGAGCAACGCTTCGGCGCGCTCGGTGATGGCGTCTTTGGACAGACGCTTGTTCGATTCGTCCGTCTGCAACTCGAGCACCGCGCGAATGTTCTGCTCGACGGTGAGCTTGCGGAACACCGAGGCTTCCTGCGGCAGATACGACAAGCCGAGATGCGCGCGCTGATGAATCGGCAACAGGCTGATGGAATTGCCGTCGAGATCGATTTCGCCGGCGGCGAGCGGCACGAGCCCGACGATCATATAGAACGACGTGGTCTTGCCCGCGCCGTTCGGGCCGAGCAGACCGACCCCCTCGCCGCTTTTCACGTCGAGCGAGACGTCCTTGACCACGGTGCGCGAGCCGTAACGCTTCTTCAGATTGCGAACGACGAGCGAACTCGGCTGGCCGTCCGGCTTGCGATTGGGCATGGCGGGTGCGTTCACTGCTGCAGCGATCCTTGAATAGAGTTCGACGGCGCGCGCGTGGCAGGCGAGCCGTTCAGCGGCGCGGCGTCACCGGAGCGCGGCGCGAGCATCGCGCGCACGCGACCCGACGGATTACCCGGCCCGGCCTGGTCCTTTCCGGCGCTCGCCGTATAGAAGTCCTTCTGGCCGTCGTAGGTGATCACGCTGCCGCGCACTTCGTCTTGCACCTTGGTGAGACCTTGCAGGCGGCGCACCACCGCGCGCGTCGTGAGCTTGGTGAAATCGTTTTTGCCGTCGTAGTCGATACGCACGGCATTGCCTTCAATGTAATCGTCCACACCGTCACGCTTCTGGCGGAAGTATGACAGGTTGTTGCCGGTCGAGGTGCCGGTCGCGTACTGATAGCCCTGTGGATCCTGCGTGACTTCGACACGATCCGCCTTAATGACGATCGTGCCCTTGGTGGCGACGACGTGGCCCGTGAAGATGTTCTTCTGGTTCAGATCGTCATAGGACATGTTGTCCGCTTCGATATTGAGCGGCTTTTGCTGGTCGGCCTTTTCAGCGTGCGCCAGGGGCGCGACAAGCGCCAGCGGCAGCGTGACCAGCGCGGCGGCGGGCGCCGCGAACCCGGCGCGCGCGGCGCTGCCATCGGGACGAGGGAAGCTTTCGTTCATGCAGTCACACTTCGGGTTGGAATACCCAGGATTACTTGGAAGAGCCGCCGTTGATATCCGAGGCGGCAATGGCGCCGCGCACGTTACCGTAGAGCTTCATTTCCCGGGTGACGTTGTTGTAGTTCATGCCGTTGGCGGTCATCACCGACGGACCGCGCTGAAGTCTAACCGGTTTTTCCGTTTCGATGACATCATCGTTCACCAGCACACGAAAATGCTGCGAATCCGCCTGCATCTGCGGATCGCCGTAGCCGGCGGCGCGCAGGATGCGCGCGTGGTCGTACAGGTCCACGATCGACACGTCACCATTGACCGTGGCGCGTTCGGCGGTGGCCGTCACAGTCGGCTTCTGCCGCTGAAACATGCGCATCGCGGGTTGCGTCAGGTCGCTGTTTTCGTCGTCTTCATAATGCACCATGTTCTTCGCGGTCAGGCGATATTGCGTCGTGCCGGTGGTGTCGAGTTCAGAGACGGAGAAGTTTTCCACGAAATAATCCGCCGTGTGGCGCTTGGCCTGCTTCGGCGCCTGCTGCGCGGGCGGCAGCGGGGCCTGCAACAGCCACCAGTAGGTGATGCCGGCGAACGCGGCCATCGCGACGAGCGGTAGCAGCGAGGCCAGCTTTCCGGGGCACGGCATGCTCAGGTTCCCAGCGCGGCGGCGAGCAACGCGTCGTATCGGGGCTGCGCTCGAAGGATTGCATCGCAGACTTCCCGCACGGCGCCGTGACCGCCGCGTGCCTCGGCAACCCAGTGCGCGCACTGGATCACTTCCGGATGCGCGTTTGCCGGCGCGGCCGCGAAGCCGCAGCGGCGCATCACCGCGAAGTCGAGCCAGTCATCGCCCATGTAGCCGCAGTCGTCGGCGCCGATGCCGGTCGCCTCCAGCAATTCGGTCAGCGCGGCGGTCTTGTCCTCAACGCCCTGATAGAGATGCGTCAGGCCCAGTTCCTTCGCACGCGCCGCGACGATGCCCGACTTGCGCCCGGTGATGATGGCCGTCTGGACGCCGACCGACTGCAGCATCTTCACGCCGTGGCCGTCGAGCAAATTAAACGACTTCATTGCGTCGCCTTCGGCGGTGAAGTAGAGGCTACCGTCGGTGAAGACACCGTCGACATCGAAGATCATCAGCTTGACGCGGTTCGCGCGTGTAGTGGCGCTCGCGTTGGGCGGCAGCGGCGGCGCCGCGGAGGAAGGCTTCTGCGCCATCAAATTACCTTCTTGGAGAAGAGGTCGTGCATGTTCAGCGCGCCGATCAGCGTCGCATCTGCGTCGACGACCAGCATCTGATTGATGCGATAGCGCTCCATCAGTTCCACCGCTTCGACCGCGAGATGGTCCGGAGCGATCGTGCGCGGATTACGCGTCATGACGTCGGCGAGCTTGAGCGAGCGGAAATCGCCGTCGCGCTGCAGGATGCGGCGCAGGTCGCCGTCGGTGAAAATGCCTTCGACGTGGCGATTGCCGTTGATGACCGTGGTCATTCCCATGCGCTTGTCGGTGATCTGGAACAGTGCGTCGGAAACGGTGCCGTCCAGTGAAACGACGGGGACTTCGTCGCCGACGCGCATGACGTCGCGTACATAAGTGAGCAGGCGACGGCCGAGCGCGCCGCCGGGATGCGCACGCGCGAAGTCGTCAGGGCCGAAGCCGCGCGCATCGAGCACGGCGACGGCGAGCGCATCGCCCAGCGCCATCGCGGCGGTCGTGCTGGCGCTGGGCGCGAGGTTCATCGGGCACGCTTCCTTTTCGACGCGCGCGTTGAGATGCATGTCCGCGAGTTGCGCGAGCAAGGACTCCGGTCGTCCGGTGATGGCGATCAATTTCGCGCCAAGGCGCTTGATGAGCGGCAAAATGGCGACGAGCTCTTCGGTCTCGCCCGAATTCGACAACGCGATGAAAATATCGTCCGCCGTGACCATGCCGAGGTCGCCGTGGCTCGCTTCGGCGGGGTGCACGAAAAACGCCGGCGTGCCGGTGCTCGCGAGCGTCGCGGCGAACTTGCGCGCGACGTGGCCCGACTTGCCGATACCCGACACGACCACGCGACCTCGGCAGCCGAGGAGCGTTTCGACTGCGCGGGTGAAGTTGTCGTCGAGGAGTTCGGAGAGACCGCGAACGGCGTCGGCTTCGATCTGGATTACGTTGCGAGCCAGCGCCAGTGCCCGGTCGCCATTGATTTTCGCTATCATGCGCGGAGTATAACAAAGGCGTATCTTCGTCGCGCCGCACGGAGCATGGCCCGCCGCTGCTTCTCCGCCACTCTATCCGCCCCCGCAGGCCCTGTCGTCAGGGGCTTTTTCAAGATACCGCGGTTGCTGAAACGCTCAGGTACACCGACGAACGAGGACGCTAGACGGATGATCTCTCCGCTCGAAATGACGCTCTCTCTTATTGCTGCTGTGTTCAGTGGCGGGCGTCGTCGTATTTCGATATTTCAATCTGCCGCCGATGCTCGGTTACCTGACCGTCGGCATCATCGTCGAACCGGATCGTGTTGCGGCTGTCGTCCACGGAATGGATGCTGCAATCGTTGCAGATGACCAAGATCGCCACGCAGAGCAGCCTGAAGCAGAGCGGGCACGTGATCATCTGCGGATACAGCCGCGCAGGGCAGAACCTCGCGCGCATGCTGGAGCACGAAGGCATTTCCTACTTCGCGCTCGACCTTGACCCGGATCGTGTCGCGGCAGCGGCGGCGGGCGAATCGGTCGTGTTCGGCGATGCCGGGCGGCGCGAATCGCTGCTCGCGGCGGATCTGCATCGCGCGGCGGCGGTCGCAATCACCTACGCCAATTCGCCGTCCGCGCTGCGCGTGCTGCACAACATCCACGAACTCGAGCAGACCTTGCCGGTGATCGTGCGCACGGTCGACGATTCCGACCTCGGAAAGCTCATCGCGGCGGGCGCGACGGAAGTGATTCCCGAGATCGTCGAAGACAGTCTGATACTCGCGTCGCACACGCTCGTGCTGATGGGCGTGCCGATGCGCCGCGTCGAGGAGGCGCGGCGAGCGCTACAGCCTCTTGCGCAGCTATTTCCACGGCGCCGCCGACGACGATGACGACGATCGTCACGAACAGGTGCGGCTACAATCCGTACCGATCGACGAAAAATCCGATGCCGTCGGGCGCTCGCTCGACGATCTCGGACTGGTCGGCAATGGTGTCGAGGTG
>JAQFVJ010000264.1 GCA_029439525.1 Caballeronia sp. BR6202001591004 | reverse complement strand
GCGATTGATCGGCGTCGTGCTGCGTGCCGCCTTCCGGACCGTTCACGACGACCGGCGCCGCGCGGTTACGCGCGGCGAGCGAGCCGCCGTAGTCGCGCGCGATCGCCGATAAAATTGCCAGCCCGAGGCCAAGTCCGTGGCCCATTTCCTTCGTCGTGAAAAACAGCTCGAAGAGGCGCGGCAGCGCATCGGCGGGAATGCCGAGACCATTGTCGCGCACAATGATTTCGACGATGTCCCCGCGCACGTCCAGTTTGACGACGATGCGCGGCTTGTCGCACGACGCGACCGCATCGAGCGCATTGCCGATTAGGTTGATGAAGACCTGCTCGAGACGCAAGTCCTCGCATCGCACAAAAACCGGCGTGCTCTCATCCGTTAGCGCGGACGCAATGTCGAACGCGACGTTCTTCATGCGCGGACGCAGCATCGACAGCACGTTGCGCAGCGCGCGCCACGTCCGCGCGCGCGTTCTTCGGCCGCGCCTTGGTGACGAACAGCTTGAGCTGATTCGTGATGTTGCCCATGCGTTCGGTCAGCGACGCAATGGCTTCGAGATTCTCGCGCGCCGCCACCGATGAACAGCGATTCGATGGGCGATAGCGCGCGCTGATGGCGCGTCAACTGCGCATAGTGGAAGTCTCGCACACGTCGAGGACGTGCCGGCGGCCACCGCGCACGACCGCGAGCCGCACGGTCGCGGAACGGGCGCCGCAACATCGCGCAAGTGAGCCATGTTCGTTTCCCTGTTCGTCGACAAGTGAAGGAAGCACTCTGCGCGACCGCGGTCGCACGGGCGACGGCCACGGCAGATCAGGATTCGGGTTTCTCTTGTGGACGTCCATTGTGCAACGGTCGTTCCCGCTTTGCTTGGCGCATGCATCGACCGGTTTCGGACAGCGGTGACATGCGGTCTTAATTATTTTCGGTATGCTATGTAATTCGCGTCGCCGGACATGACGCTTTTTCTTCGCTTCCTCTTCAATTGCGCGCTCAATTTCCGTGCCGCGTCCGCATAGGGCACCGCCGCGCAAAGGTTTACGCGAGGGCCGGTTTTTCGCACCGGACGTATGTGCGCAATCCCACATTGGTCCCTTAAGTCGGTTGATACTATCGGCCCCGCCTGCTAGCATGTCGAAGTTCTCACCCTTGAATATTCGGTGGCGTGCTCCCCACCAGCGGCGGGACCACGATTAAACGATCGATTCCGGCTGGAGGGCTTATGTTATGCAACGCGATTCAGGCTTCGGTTCGCAGGCGCATCACACTCGGCATTCTTTTTCGGTTCAGTTTTCGTCCACCTCTTCATCTTCACGGCTTTTCAGACTGCGGCCGCTCGCTGTGCTCGTCGCGAGTCTCGCGTTCACTCACGCGTATGCCGCGCCGCCGCTGCCGGCGGGCGGCAACTTCGTCGCCAGCGGCACCATCAGCGGCGGCGGAAGCGCCCTCACCATCAATCAGACCGGGTCGCGCGGCGTCATCGACTGGAACAGTTTTTCCATCGGCGGCGGGCGCACGGTGACGTTCAACAACGGCACCGGCGCGACGCTCAACCGCGTCACGGGCGGCGATCCGTCGGTGATTCTCGGTCAGCTCCACGCGAGCGGCAGCGTGTATTTGATCAATCCGCAAGGCGTGCTCGTCGGACCGGGCGGCGTGGTGGCAACCGGCGGGCGCTTCGTCGCGTCGACGCTGGACGTCGACAACAACGCGTTCATGGACGGCGGGCGGGCCGCTCACCTTTTCCGGCGGCGGCAACGGCGCGGTCGTCAATCTCGGCAAAATCGGCTCGTCGGGCGGCGATGTGATCCGCGTATCGCCGCCCGACCGTCATCAACGCCGGCGAGATCGATGCGCCGCAAGGCACCGCCGAACTCGCGGCGGGCGATCAGGTGCTGTTGCAGGATGCATCGGGCAGCCAGCAGGTCTTCGTGCAGACGGGAAGCCGCTGCATCGCGATAAATCAGTGCATCATTATTCAGGCCGCGCAGGCGAGCCTGCAGGCTGCCGACGGCAGCGTCTACGCGCTCGCGGGCAACAGCGCGGCGATCGCGCCACCGGCACGGCGACGCGAGGCGGCCATGTGTGGCTGGTCGCCGATCAGGGCGGCGCGGCGCATGCGAACAGCCCGATCTCCGCCGCCAACGTGGACGGCACCGGCGGCACGGTAGAAACGCGCGGCGGCACACTCGATGTCGCGGGCGCGACGGTGCAGGCGGCCAACTGGAAGCTCGGCGCGCCGACCTTCACCATCGACGATGCGACCGGCCAGCACGCTCGCGCGCAGCCTCGGCAGCGACACCAATGTCGATGTCGAAGCCAACGGCGCAAACGGTGCGACGGGTGATCTCGCCGTGAACAGCAACGTGCAGTGGACAGGCAATGGCTCGCTAACGCTGGGCACGGCGCATAGCGTGAACGTCGCGCAGAACACGACCATCGGCAACACGGGCGTGGGTAATCATCACACTGTGTGCGCGGATGCCGCCGGCGTGAACACAACGGCGGCAGCATCGCCAACGGCAGCACGATCGACTGGTCAGGGCACGGGATCGTCGGCGCACTCTACGACATGAACGGCACCTATGCGCCCGGCACGGCGCTGTCGAACAGCGGCTGGACTTCCGTGCCGTACAGCGGCCAGATCACGCAGATCACCGCGTATACAAGCTCGTCAACAACCTGACCGATCTGCAGAACGTCTCGCAGAATCTCGCGGGCAACTACGCGCTCGGCAAGGATATCGATGCGAGTGGCACAACTTCGCTCAGCGCATTCGTGCCCATCGGGGTCGGCACGGACACGCCCTTCACCGGCTAGTTCGACGGCTTCGGCCATGCGATCGACAAGCTCACCGTGAACGACATTACCGGGCAGCACGATATCGACCTGTTCGGCGTGATCGGCTCGGGTGCCGTCGTGCGCAATCTGAACGTCACCAACGCGCGCGCCACCGGCATCCAATGGCAATGCCAGCTACGGCATCGTCGCGGGCGTCAACAACGGCACGCTGGCGTACGTGTCGAGTTCGGGTCAAGCGGGCAACCCCGGCTTCGGCGATCAGGGCAACGGCGGTCTCGTGGGCATCGCCTGAATCATCGTCGTCTCCTTGAAACGCTTCGAATGACTCAGGCTAACGCGTGAGCACGCGCATCGCAAATCAAACGTGCTCGCTTGATTGTGAGTTCGTCTCACGTCTCGCAAAGCTCGAACGATGCACAATTGAGTCGCGGCGGCCCACTAATCGTGGTTCAACGTTGCTTAAGAGTGCTTCTGTTTTTTTCAAGGAGAAGAAAACGCTTCGGTATTCTCTTGCTGCGCCTGCCGCGAACGCATGAACTTGGCGACGACATCCGTCATCGCAACAAAGCGTCGGAAGCGACGTTCGATGCGTTGCCGTGTCCCGCGATCGTCGCGATGTTGGCGATGGCCGGTTCCGCATAGAGTTGCGGCGGCGCATCGATCGGCAATTGCGCGGGGCCGGCATTCGCAGCATGCGGATAGACCGGCAGCGGCAGTACCGCTCTGCGCGCTCGATGCGACCGGAAACACCGGTCCGCCCACGATGCCCACGCCGACGGATGCGCCTGCGCCGCCGTCACCAGGGTTGCGCTCAGTGCCACTGCCGCCATCACTTGTCCGATCAGTTTCATGTCCGTCTCCTGTTCGATTGAGTTCAGTTCGGTTCGTCGATGGAAGCATTCTGCAGCGCAAGAATGAGAGAAAAATGAGGGTATCCGTCTGCGGAAAGCATGAACGGTTAGACTGCGCGTTGACCTTTTCTCAAGCGACATTCAGCGAAACCATGAAGCGCATTCTCATCATCGGCATCGGCGCGGGCAATCCCGACTACGTCACCATGCAGGCCGTGCGTGCGCTCAACGAGGTCGACGTTTTCTTCGTGATGGACAAGGGCGAAGCGAAGGCGAAACTCGTCGCGCTGCGTCGCGAGATCATCGAGCGTTATGTGAAGGACCGACGCTATAGCGTCGTCGAGGCGACGAGTCCCGAGCGCGGGCCGGACAACGGCAACTATGTCGGCGCGGTCGAGACGCTCAATTGCGACAAGCAGGACGTGTTCGAACGGCTGATCGGCGATGAACTCGCGGACGGCGAATGCGGCGCGTTTCTCGTCTGGGGCGATCCGTCGCTATACGACAGCACGATGCGCATCGTCGGCGCGATCGCGCAGAGCGGGCGGCATGCGTTCGAATACGAAGTGATTCCGGGCATCAGCAGCGTGCAGGCGCTGGCGGCGAAGCATCGCGTCGCGCTGAACGCGATCGGGCGTTCGGTCGGCATCACGAACGGACGCGGCATCGCGCAGGGATTTCCGCCGAACGTGGATAGCATCGTGGTGATGCTGGATGCGCAGAATGCTTTCCGACATGTCGCTGGCGAGGATGTCGACATCTACTGGGGCGCATATGTCGGCACGCCGGATGAGATTCTCGTCGCGGGGGAGTTGCGCGAGGTCGCGGATGAGATCGAGCGGGTTCGGGCGGAAGCGAGGGCGAAGAATGGGTGGATCATGGATACGTATTTGTTGAAGAAACGGGACGCCTGAAATCCCACGATACGAAATCCCCCTCAAGTCCCGAAAACTTCTGCTGCATGGCAGCACGCCAACATTGCACATCAGGCAGCCGCATCCCGCTTTGTGAAAAGTCGCACACAAGCTATTGATACATTGATATATTGATTCAAAATTTTCGTGCGCAACCGAACGCGTAGCACGCGACATCGGCATCATCTCCTTTAGTCTCTTTAGAGTCGTTAACAAAATGACGTTCGCAATTGTCACCAGCATATGATGCAGCAAGCGATTTTTATGAAGGCCACGTGGATGAAGGCGAGCCGT
>JAQFVJ010000263.1 GCA_029439525.1 Caballeronia sp. BR6202001591004 | reverse complement strand
GCAGTTGCATCGCGCGGGCGTCGCGGTGCGTGTGTGCATGCCGGTCGAAGTCAAACCCGACGATGCGCACTGGGCGCTCGACAGCGCGCGCGCCGCAGGCGTCACGATCGACGCCGAGCCGCCCGCCTCGTTCGACGATTATGGCTGGCTGGTCGACGGCTTATTCGGCATCGGTCTCGCGGGGTCGCTGGAAGGCGTGTTCGCGGCCATTGCGGCCCGTTTGACGCGCCGCTCGCGTGATTCGGGACGCGTGTTCACCCTGGACGTACCGAGCGGCCTGAACAGCGACACCGGCGCGCCGGTCGGCGGCGGTGAAGCCGTGCGCGCGACCGACACGATCACCTTCATTGGCGCGAAGCCGGGGCATTTCTCCGCGCACGGGCGCGATCTGTGCGGCCGGCTCGCGGTCGCGACCATCGGCGTGGAGCCGCCGGCCGCGCCGTCGATCGTGCTAAACGCGCCCGCTCTGTTCGCGGAGCACTTTCCGCCGCGGGATTTCGGCACGAACAAGGACAGCTTCGGCACGTTCGCCGTCATCGGCGGTGATACCGGCATGTGTGGCGCGCCGGTGCTCGCGGCGCGCATGGCACTGTACGGCGGCGCGGGCAAGGTCAACGTCGCGTTTTTAGGCGAGGGCTTTCCGCCCTACGATCCGCCACATCCGGAACTGATGCTGCATCACGTCGATGGCTTCGCGCTCGAGAAGATGGACGCGTTGTCGATCGGCTGCGGCATGGGCACCGGCGATCGCGCGAAAAAAGTCCTGAGCGATGTGCTGACGCTCGACGTCCCCAAGCTGCTCGATGCCGACGCGCTCAATCTCATCGCAAAAAACGACGCGCTTGCCGCCGCCGTGGCGAAACGCGGCGCGCACGGCGACCCGTGCGTGCTGACGCCGCATCCGCTGGAAGCCGCGCGGCTGCTGCAATCGTCCGATGCGAAAAGCGTGCAATCCGATCGTGTGCAGGCCGCGCGTCAGCTCGCAGCGCGCTATGCCGCCATCGTCGTGCTGAAAGGCTCCGGCACCGTGATTGCCGCGCCTGACGGCCGCGTTGCCATCAATCCGACGGGCAACGCGGGCCTGGCCACCGGCGGCACCGGCGACCTGCTCGGCGGATTAATCGGAGCATTGCTCGCGCAGAATCTGCCCGCCTACGAAGCTGCGCTCGCGGGCGTCTGGCTGCACGGGCTCGCCGCGCAAAGCCTGACCGACGCCGGGACCGGACCTGCGGGACTCACCGCGGGCGAACTCGCGCCGGAAGTGCGCAGTCTCATCAATCGGCGCTTCTATGCACGACATGGTTGCTGAAGCTCATGCCGAACGCGGTTGTGACGCTTTGCAAGCAACCATTCATGCATCGTCGCTATACTTTTTTTGATTCGGGCATCCGCGGCAGGTTTAGCCGCGTTCACGAAACAAACACGTACACAACGCAGATCATGCGCACACAAACTGCGGAACGCAGGCCAGGCCGAACCGCATCAGCATGAACGTATTCCTCTGTCACCTCAGACTAGCTCACCTCAGACTTAGCGGACCGCTCATGACCCAAAACTCGATACTCACTTCGCTTCCTGCCTGGTCGGCGCTCCAGTCGCACTACGAAGCCATTTTGGGCGAGCAGATGCGCGAGTGGTTCGCGCCGCAAAACGACCCCGCGCCGACGCGCGCCGAGCGCCTGACGTTCGAAGGCGGCGGCCTCACGATCGACTTTTCGAAGAACCGCATCAACGATACGACGCTCAAACTGCTCATCGAGTTCGCGGAACAGACGCACGTCACCGACCGCCGCGACGCGATGTTCAAGGGCGATTTCGTCAACATTACCGAGCATCGCGCGGCGCTGCATACCGCGTTGCGCGCTCAGTCGCCGACCGCGCCCTTCTATGGGCAGGTGCAAGCCGAGAAAGCCAAGATGGCCGCGTTCTCCGACAAGATGCGCAGCGGCGGGTGGACCGGCTACACTGGCAAGCGCATTCGCCATGTGGTGAACATCGGCATCGGCGGCTCGGATCTCGGGCCGAAGATGGTCGTGCACGCGCTGCATCATCTCGCCACCAAGGAGTTCGATACGGACTTCGTGTCGAACGTCGACGGCGCGGATCTGTGGAACCTGCTGCAGCAGATCGATGCGGAAGAGACGCTCGCCATCGTCGTCTCCAAAACGTTCACGACGCTCGAAACCATGACCAACGCGCATTCGATGCGCGACTGGTTCCTCAAGTCGGGCTGTCCGGAAGATCAGTTGTCGAAGCATTTCGTCGGCGTGTCGGCGAATCCGGCCGAAGTGACGAAGTTCGGCATCGCGAAGGAAAACATCTTCGAGATGTGGAATTGGGTCGGCGGACGCTATTCACTGTGGTCGGCGGTCGGTTTGTCGATCATGCTTGCGGTCGGTCCGCAGAACTTCGACGCGCTGCTGCAAGGCGCCGCGATGATGGACGAGCACTTCCACAACGCGCCGCTTGACAAGAACCTGCCGGTGCTGATGGGCATGATCGGCATCTGGTATCGCAACTTCTTCGGCTCGCAGAGCGATCTGGTCGCGCCGTATTCGCAGGCGCTAGAGTATCTGCCGTCGTATTTGCAGCAGCTCGAAATGGAGAGCAACGGCAAGTCCGCGCGTCTGGACGGCGGCATGGTCGATTACCCGACCGCCGCCGTGATCTGGGGCGAGCCGGGCACCAACGGCCAGCACGCCTTCTTCCAGATGCTGCATCAGGGGCCGACGATCATCCCGATCGACTTCATCGCGCTGCTGTCGCCGGGGCATCCGCTCATCGATCATCATGCGAAGCTGCTGGCGAACTGCTTCGCGCAGAGCGAAGCGCTGATGCTCGGGCGCACGCTCGAGGAAGCGAAAAAGGTCGCGGGTCCGGGCAAGAAAGAACTCGCGACGCATCTGAGCTTCCCCGGCAACCGGCCGACCACGACCATCATGCTCGATTCGTTGACCCCGCAGGCGCTCGGCGCGCTGATCGCGCTGTATGAACACAAAGTGCTCGTGCAGGGCACGGTGTGGAACATCAACTCGTTCGATCAGTGGGGCGTGGAACTGGGTAAAATTCTCGGCAAGGTGGTCGAGGCGGATATCACCGCTGCAAGCGCCGATCCGAAGAAGCACGATTCGTCGACGTCCTCGTTGATCGAACGTGCACGCAAAGCCCTGAAGCGCTGAGTTTTTTGACGATGGCGAGGCCCGCATCACGGTCGATACGGGCGTTTTTTTATACGCTCAATCCGTTGACGAGCCGCCCTGCTTCGATCGTCACCGTCGCATCGCAACGCTCGGCGAGTTCGACGTCGTGCGTAATGAGCACGAGCGTCGCGCCATTGCGGCGATTCATCTCGAACATCAGATCGATGATGGCATATCCCGTCGCGGCATCGAGGCTGCCGGTCGGTTCATCGGCGAACAACACGGCGGGATGCGTGACGAAAGCACGCGCGAGTGCGACGCGTTGCTGTTCGCCGCCCGACAGGAGCTTCGGATAATGGCCGGTGCGTTGCGCGAGTCCGACCTGATCGAGCAGCGAACGCGCACGCGCGGCGATCTCCGCGGGCGGCAGTTCGGCGCGCAATTCGAGCGGCAGCATGACGTTTTCGAGCGCGGTGAGATGCGGCATCAACTGGAACGACTGAAACACGAAACCGATCGCGCCGCTGCGCAAGGCCGCGCGCTCGTCTTCGTTCACCGTGGACAGGTCGCGGCCAAGCAGACGAACCGAGCCGGCGCTCGCGCTGTCCAAACCCGCGAGCAGGCCGAGCAGGGTCGACTTGCCCGAGCCCGATGCGCCTACGATCGCGACACTGCTGCCCTTCGCGATCGACAGATCGATCTGATCGAGGATCGTGAGCTCGCCTGTCGCGTCCTTCACCCGCTTGCTTAAACCCCGTACTTCGATGACCGGCTCGGTATTGTTTTGCATGGACACCTTGAACAAAAACTTGCGCGGCTTATTGACCGCGACCGCGTTGATGGCGACCTGCGCCATGACTGCGCACGCGGCAAAGGCACAGGCCGCCGCAGCTCAACCTCAAACGAAGCCGGCGATCGTCGTGCTCGGCGACAGTCTGTCGGCCGAATACGGGCTGCCGCGTGATACCGGCTGGGTCAATCTGCTGCGCCAGAAGCTGGCGAAGGAGCATTTCGATTATAGCGTCGCGAATTCGAGCATCAGCGGTGACACCACGAGCGGCGGCCGCGCGCGGCTGACTGCTGTGCTGACGCGGCTGAAGCCCGCGATCGTGATCGTCGAGCTCGGCGCGAACGATGCGCTGCGC
>JAQFVJ010000262.1 GCA_029439525.1 Caballeronia sp. BR6202001591004 | reverse complement strand
GGAAGACCGCGCCCGCATCGCCCGTATTGACGAAATGGAAGGCGATATTGCGCTTGTCCGAATGCGGATTCGCGCGCACGAAGAACTCGTACGGCAGACAGCGCGCGACGGACGCACGCCCGGCTCCTGCACCGGTAGCTTCTGATCGGCCGGCGGCAGCGGCACGTAATCCGGATGACGCGTCTTGTCCGGCGGCGCGTTAGCTGCTCGTACTCGGCAGCGGCGGCACCTTGCTGTTCGGATTGCGGAAGTCGAACACGGACGTGAGATCGCCGCAGATCGCCCTGCGCCACGGCGAAATGTTCGGCTCCGCGAGATTGTGCGCGCGGCCAAAGCGCTTCTGAATGAAGCGGATCACCGAGGTATGGTCGAAGGTTTCCGAGCACACCCATCCGTCGCGTGACCACGGCGACACGACCCCAGCATCGGCACACGCGCGCCGAGGCCGTACACGCCGCGCGCGTACTTCGCGCTGCCCGGATAAATTTCCTGACTGACATCGACGGTCGACAGGCCGTTGTCGCTCGAGAGCGGCGGGAACGCGGGCACGACGTAATCGAAGAAGCCGTCGTTCTCGTCGTAGTTGATGAGCAGCGCCGTCTTGCTCCAAAGATCGGGATTCGACGTGAGCACCTGCAACACCTGATCGACATAGCACGCGCCGTAGTTCGCTGGCCAGTTCGGATGCTCGGAGAACGCTTCCGGCGCGACGATCCACGAGACTTGCGGCAGTGTGCCGCCCTGCACGTCCTGACGCACAGGATGCGGAAATAGTCGTCGCCCGTCACGGCGCTGGTGCCGGTCTTCGCCTTCTGATACAATAAGCTGTCGGCCTGGGTGTTCTGATACTGCGTGAAGTACAACAGCGAGTTGTCGCCGTAATTGCCGATGTACGCGTCGTCGGTCCAGCCCCAAGAATTCTTTGCGTCCAGCCCGTTGCCGACGTCCTGATAGACCTTCCACGACACGCCCGCGCGCTCCAGCACTTCGGGAAACGTAGCCCGTTTCGGCGTTGTCGATCACGGGGCCGCCGCCGGTACCGTCATTGCCGACGTAGCCGGTCCACATGTAGTAGCGGTTCGGGTCGGTTGAGGTGTTGGTCGAGCAGTGATATGCGTCGCGGCCAGGCCGGTCGTGGAAAGGAGTGTCGTCGCGGCGCAGATACGCCATCGTCGTGGTGCCCTTGAACGGCACCCACTGATCGTAGCTGCCGCCGTTGAACGCGCCCTGTCCCGTCGGCCAGTCGTGCGGCAAGTCCTGAATGAACTGCAGGCCGAGATTGGCCGCCGTCGGATGGAACGGCAGTAGTTCACCCGCGCCCGCCGCGAGCGGCTGATTGAACAACACCGGCTTACCGTTGGGCAGCGTAACGGCGGCCTTGTCTCCGTAGCCGCGCCCGCCCCGCGCATGGTGCCGAAATAATGATCGACCGAACGGTTCTCCTGCATCAGCACGACGATATGCTCGATATCCTCGATCAAACACCGGTGCGGGCCGGAATCGCGAGGACCTGGCGGATGCCTGCCGGCATCACATTGAGAGCGGCTGCAGCGCCGGCGGCTTGGATGCTTGCGCGCAGAAATTCACGTCGATTCTTGTTTTCATTCGGATGTATGGAATATGAAAGGAAATATTGGTTACCGTATGAATCACGGGTGGCGTCAGTACACCGGAGGAGACCGGTGCGGTGGCGGCGTGCTGTGATGGCGTCGGGCCTGCCTCGCCTGCAGTCGCCTGACGCGCCCAGTCCTGAAGCTCGTTCGATTGAAGCGCTTGCGATATTATACGTTGCCGCTCGCGGACGCAGAGGAAGATGAGGCAGAAGCGGAAGGGTTCGCATCGTCCCGATGCGACTGTCCACATGCCCCAACGATTGCGCATGCGCACAGAACGAGTTGCGCCACGAGAGGGTGGCGGCCTGAGACTGTCGGCATGATGGTTCTCCGCAGCGTTCGAGCAGATCCACGAGAGCGCAGGTAGAGTATCGGCCGCGCATGTAAGCAATGTGACCAAACCGCAATCAACGGTCAGGCATCTGTATCATCGCTTGCCTGAGACACTTCAAGACGAGCACAGGGCGTTATCGATATCCATGCAAAAAGCCTTCAGCGACGACGAACGCAAGGCCGTGTACCGTGCCATTCACGAGCGTCGCGACATGCGTCATTTCCTGAACAAGCCGGTCGCGCCCGATGTCATGCAGCGTCTGATCAATGCCGCCCTGCATGCGCCGAGCGTCGGATTCATGCAGCCGTGGCGCATCGTTCGCATCACGGATGCGCGGCTTCGCGAGCAACTATGCGAAGTCGTCGAGCGCGAACGGATCACCACCGCCGATGCGCTCGGCGAACGTCGCGACGAGTTCATGAAGCTCAAGGTGGAAGGCATGCGCGACTGCGCGGAAGTGCTGGTGATGGCGCTGATGGACGACCGCGAACGCTACATGTTCGGCCGTCGCACGCTGCCGGAGATGGACCTCGCATCGGTTGCGTGCGCGATCCAGAACATGTCGCTCGCGGCGCGCGCGGAAGGGCTCGGACTCGGCTGGGTGTCGCTGTTCGATCCGTCGGACATCGCGGCATTGTTGAAGATGCCGGCGGGAGCGCGGGCTGTCGCGATTCTTTGCATCGGACATGTCGAGCGCTTCTACGATGCGCCGATGCTCGAAACCGAAAAGTGGGTGACGCGTCGCAGCATCGATGAATGCGTTTCCGAAAACGCGTGGCCGCAGGCGCGTTAGAAGCGTTCCAGCATGCCGATCTGTACGCCGCGCACCAGCGCGCCCGGATACGACGGCGTCAATCCCACCACCAATCCCACCACCTTCACGCCGCGCAGCGTGAAGGTCGCGTTGCCGCGATTGCGCAGCCAGCCCGCGCTCGCATACAGCAGCAGCGTCTTCGACATGTCATATTCGCAGGCGGCGCTGAACTGGCCAGCATCGTCGTCGCCCGAGTGGTCGCGAAGATACGTATAACCGGGCGAAGCGCGGAATCACGCGCTTACCGCGTACTGAGCCGACCCCGCCGCGCCATCGCTGTGATAAGCGCGGTGTGCCGCCGTCACCGTTGAAGAACGCGAGGTAGCCCGTCAGCGCGCCGTACACGTAGGATACGCCGCCCGCGCGCAATGTGCCGTCGCGTTGGTCTGCTGATGCGCGTACGACACGCGCAGCGGCCCGCTGCGCGTGTCGAAGGTTTTGATCGCGCCCGCGAGTCCGTTGCCGTTCGTGGTGCCATCGCGCAGCGAGGCCATCAGCGTGGTCGAAAAGCCGTAGACTTCCGGCGGATAGATAGGTGATCGCATCACTTTCGTAAGGCGTGGTCTTCGAGAGATTGTCGAGACCGGACGCGATGGTGCCCGCGCCGAAGGCATCGAGATGGCCTTTGAATGGAATGTAGATCAGCGAATACTGGCGCCCTGCCCGCACCGTGCCCCACGGACTGTCCGCGCCGATCCGCGCCTGCCGGTTGAAGAGCGTGCCGTCGGCGGGGCTGGAGCCGCTTTCGATTTCGAACAGAATGCGGTTCCCCCCGCCGATATCTTCCGCGCTGCGCATCCCCCAGCGCGATCCGCGCCCGAGTCCATGCGCGCAACCCAGCCTGCGCCGGGATTGGTCACTTCGATGCTCGTGTCGAGACTGCCGTAGAGCGTGACGGAGCTTTGCGCGCACGCGGACGATGCGTGCATCGCGAATGCCGTGACGAGGGTGGGCGCCACACGAATGAAAGGGATCGTCTTCCCATGCCGATGCATGTCCCGGTTACCCGCCCGCATGCGCGAAAGGACCGCGCTGCGCGTCCGGCATCCGCGACCCATAGCGCAAACGCGAGCGCTTCGTCCTGATGCGCGCCGCGCGCCGATACCGCGATGCCCGTGCCGCCCAGCGCGGAACCCGAAGGCGCGTCATCGCCGAACACGGGAATATCCGTGAACGCGATGCGCACCGGCCGGAAATCTTGCCACGCGTAATTTACATAGCCGTAGACGAGCGGCACGCAATCTATGCGCGCATCGGGCTGCGCCATGCGTTTGTACACGGCGATCGGGTCCTGTCCGAAGCACGCGGCATCGACATGATCCGCTAGTTCGCGCAGATGCTCGCACGCACGCATGGCGATGTCCGCATCGAACAGATTGGGGCCTTTCACCGCGCTCGGCGCGCCGAGTTGCGCGCTGAGCGTGTAGAGGCACATCAGCGAATGCGGCGGGCGAAGCGGCAACGCAACGCGGCCTTCGCGCGCGAGTCGCATCACTTCGTCCCACGTGCGCGGCGCGGCGGCGAGCCGATCGCGACGCCACGCGAGCACTTGCATCGCGGCATCGATGGGCAGCGCCCATTGCTTGCTCTGCCATTCGTAACTGGCATAGGGACGCGCCGACCGTGTCGTGCGCGAACTCGCGAGCGCTTCGCCTTCGAACGGACGCAGACACCCTTCTCGCGTCATCTGCCCGACGTGCGGATGATCATCACGATCAGGTCATAGCGCCGCGCGAGTTCACCGACGGGAACGGATTCGAAGTCCTGCAACGAACGCCGATTCCATTCGATCTCGACGCCCGTGCGCGCCTTCCACATTGTGCCGAACACGCCGCGAGTGGCTCGTAGCCGCGCGGGTGGTCCCAGGTCATGCCTTTGAGTTTGACGGTCATCGGAGGCGTCGCGGTGAGGGATGTCGATCAGGGTTTTCCGCGAGCGTAATGATGTGGCGCAGAAATCGCCATAGGGAACAGTCAACGCTGACTGTGCCCCTGTCACACCACCCGGCATGCGGGTCCGCACCGGGCGGTTCAGGAAGTTGAGGTCATGAGAGCCGGGGCAGACCCAGCCGATCGAACCATGCGAT
>JAQFVJ010000261.1 GCA_029439525.1 Caballeronia sp. BR6202001591004 | reverse complement strand
ACCGACTTCAGAATCTCTTCGGCCGTCGCCGGAGCGTTCAAAGGCGGATTCACCTTGTGATCGCCGACGGCGGACACCGCATCGCGCACTGCGAAGAACACCGAGAACGGCAGCGGCGGCGGCTCGCCCACCGCCTTCGAGCGTGGATGCTATCTTCCGCGTTGCGGTTCTTGAACAGATTCACGCGGAAATCCGCGGGCATGTCGTTGATGGTCGGAATCTTGTAGGTGGACGGCGCATGCGTCATCAGCTTGCTCTTGTCGTTCCACCACAGTTCCTCGGTCGTTAGCCAGCCCATGCCCTGCACGAACGCACCTTCGACCTGACCGATATCCAGCGCCGGATTCAGCGACGCACCCACGTCATGCAGCGCATCCACGCGCATTTCGCCGGTGAGCGTGTCGATGACGACTCCCGAGCACACCGCGCCGTACGAGTAGTAGAAAGAAGAACGGACGGCCCTGCATTGTCGCCTGATCCCAGTAGAGCTTGGGCGTCGCGCAGAAACCGCCGGACCACACAACTGCACGCGCGCGAGATACGCCTTCTGCACGATTTCGCCGAACGGAATCGCATCGTCGCCGACGATCACGCGATCGTTCGCAAAGCGCACCTGATCCGGGTCACCGCGCCGCCGCCGAATTTTTCCGCCGCGAATTTGGCGAGGCGTTCGCGCAACTGGCGCGCGGCGTCCTGCGCAGCCTTTCCATTCAGGTCGGTGCCGGTCGAGGCCGCCGTCGCTGAGGTATTCGCGACCTTGCTCGTATCCGTCGCGGTCACGCGCACGCGCTCGAAGTTCACGCCGAGTTCGTGCGCGACGACCTGCGCGACCTTCGTGTTCAAACCCTGGCCCATTTCCGTGCCGCCGTGATTTACGAGCATCGAACCATCGGTGTAGATATGAACCAGCGCGCCCGCCTGATTGAAGTGCGTCACGTTGAACGCGATACCAAATTTGACCGGCGTCAGCGCGAGACCCTTCTTCAGAATCTCGTTGTTCGCGTTGAATTCGTTGATGGCCGTGCGGCGCTTGCTTGCGATACTCACTCGTCTCCTCGAGTTCCGCGATCAGTTCGTGGATCACATTGTGTCTTCGACGGTCTGGCCGTACGGGCGTCTTGTTGTTCTCCGTCTTGCCGTAGAGATTCGCGCGGCGCACGTCGAGCGAATCGCGTCCGACCGAACGCGCCACGTTATCCATGATGTATTCAATCGCGAACGCGCCCTGCGGCCGGCCGAAGCCGCGGAACGCGGTGTTCGACTGCGTGTTGGTCTTGCCGCAGTAGCCATCGATCTTCACGTCCGACAGCCAGTACGCATTGTCGAGCAGACGGCGCGCGTCATCACCAGACCCGACAGGTCGGCGGAGAAGCCGCAGCGCGAAGTCATGTCGACAGAAACTTGCCTTCACTTCATCGTCGTAACCGACTTCGAACTCGTACACGAAGTCATGGCGCTTGCCGGTGATCATTATGTCGTCGTCGCGGTCCGGACCCAGCTTCACCGGGCACAGCAGCTTCCACGCGACGAGCGCCGCGCAGCACGCGAAAATGCCCGACGGCAATTCCTTGCCGCCGAAGCCGCCGCCCATGCGCCGGCATTCAACCAGCACGTTATGCGAATGCACGTTCAGCACGTGCGCGACGAGATGCTGCATTTCCGTCGGGTGCTGCGTCGAACAGTAGACGTGCATGCCGTCGTCGTCCTTCGGCACCGCGTACGCGATCTGGCCTTCAAGCCTTCAAGATAGAACTGCTCCTGACCGCCCAGCTTCATCGCGCCGCGTTCGTGATGTGCGGCCCTCGGCATCGCCGCGCGAGAGCTTGAGCGGATTCAGCACATACGATTCGGCCTTGCATGCGTCCTGCGGCGTGAGCACCGGCACGAGGTCTTCGAATTGGATCGTCGCGCGGCGTGCGGCAAGACGCGCCGTATCGTGCGAATTCGCGACGACGATAAACATCGGCTGACCGATGAACTGCACGATGCCCTGTGCCAGCACCGGATCGTCGTGAATGATCGAACCGCAATTGTTCACGCCGGGAATGTCCTCGGCGGTGAACACGGCGACGACGCCCGGCGTCGCGCGCACGGCGTCGAAGTTCATCGACAGGGTCTTGGCGTGCCCCTTCGGCCTGGTGCCAAGCACGGCATGAAGCATAACCTACCCGCGACGAGCGGAATGTTGTCAGTATAGCTCGCGCGTCCGCTTACGTGAAGATGCGCCAATTCGTGCGGACGCGAAACGTGGACCTGCTTGGAATCGTCGACGTCGTTCGCGAGCGACTGGACTTCGGCGAGAAAGGCTTCGGCTTGCTGATTCATGTTGTTTTCTCCTTCTTACTTCGCTTCGACCAGTTTTCGCTTCGACCAGTTCGATGGCGCGCACATCCAGCTTCGTCCAGCTTCGATTTGTCGAGCGGATTGTTCGGGGGCGTCTCGAGCCAGAAGCGGTACAGCACGCTCTTCGCTGTAGTTGCTGCTCGCGCGCATGTCGGTAAGCGGCGCGTAGTCGTTGCCGAGCGCGAGATCATCGCGGCCTGCACGGTGGCTTCGTGCCAGTGCGCATCGGCCATCACGGCTTCGGCGTGCGATGCGCGCTTCGGCGTCGCGGCCATGCCGCCGTAGACGAGACGCGGCTCGCGGATCGCATCGCCGTCCGCGATGAACGAGAACGCGGCGTACACGGCGGAAATGTCGGAGTCGAAGCGCTTGGATAGCTTGTAGGCGCGGAACTGAAGCTTCGCGCGCGTGCCGGCGCGCGGATCGCGGCGACGAATTCGTTCTCCGCCATGTCCTTCTTCTGATACGCAATCTACAAGTCCTCGAGCGGCATCTCGCGCAGGCCGTTCACGCTTTGCATCACGACGCGCGCATTCAGCGCGATGAAGCCGGGCATCGAGTCGCCGATCGGCGAGCCATTCGCGACGTTACCGCCGAGCGTGCCCGCATTGCGGATCGGCAGCGACGCAAAGCGCTGACGCGTCTCTTCGAGTTCAGGATAGACCCTTCACGAGTTCCGCATACGCGCGATCGACCGACACGCCCGCGCCGATCTCGATCCACTCGTCGGTCGTCTCGACATGCTTGAATGATTCGATCTGCCCGATGTAAACGATGTCGCCCAGATCGCGCAACTGCTTGCTCACCAACAGGCCGACGTCCGTGCTGCCCGCGAGAATACGCACGTTCGGATTCGCGTCCTTCAATGCGGCGAGCGCGGGCACGTTCAGCGGCGCGAGCGGCGCCTGATCGAACATGCGCTCGGCGGCGTCGATGATCGGCCGATAGCCGGTGCAGCGGCACAGATTGCCCGTCAGCGCGTTGCTGATTTCAGTTGCGCGACGGCGTGGTCTTCTCGCACGCTCCGGCGCAACCGGTCGTTGCATGACCGTGCTTTTCGTAGAGCGCGAACATCGACATGGCGAAGCCCGGCGTGCAGAAGCCGCACTACGAGCCGTGGCAGTCGACCAGCGCCTGCTGCACCGGATGCAGGGTGCCGTCAAGCTGACGCAGGTCTTCGACGGTGAAGAGCGCGCAGCCGTCGAACGTCAGCAGGAATTGCACGCACGCGTTGACCGCCTTGAACCCTTGAACGCGACGCCGCCGCGATCGTCCGGCTCGCCGATGACAACCGTGCACGCGCCGCAGTCGCCTTCGGCGCAGCCTTCCTTGGTGCCGATGCAGCGGGCGTCTTCGCGGAGATATTGCAGGACGGTGCGCGTCGTGGACGCGCCGCTCACTTCCTGGATCGCGTTGCAGTGATAGAAGCGAATCGGCTGGCTCATGGATGTCTCGGGGGCTTGCGATGCTTTTCTGCTGGTTGCGCGGGATGCGCAGCCGGTGGCATGTCGCGACGTCGGTGCAGCAAACAAGCTGCTTTTTTCAGAATGGTCCGGTCGCGTCGATAGTTCGAAAGCTATCACCGTCAAAAACCACAACCCATAGGTGGTAATTGCATGTAGGACATATTCCTCCCTCGATATGTCGTCAAAGCCTTACCCAGCGAGGCGAACCGACCGTCCGGACAGGCAATTTGTCCTATCCGGTTACAAAACTAGCGCGACGCCGCATCGCAACATATGTGAAAATTATAGTTTCGCGCCGAATTCAAGTCTGCAATTTCCCTATGTCCTCCGAGTCCCGCTCCGCCAGGCCGACTGGGAATTTCGCCATCACGCTCCGCATCGTGTCCGTGGTCGTCTATACGTTTTTCTTTGCTATCTGACGATCGGCATTCCGCTCGCGGTGCTGCCGGGCTTCGTGCACACGGACTTGGGCTACGGGCTCGATCATGGCGGGCGCGGCGATCAGCGTGCAGTACTTCGCAACGCTGATGTCGCGGCCGCTCGCCGACCGCACCGCCGACACGGTCGGTCCGAAGAAG
>JAQFVJ010000260.1 GCA_029439525.1 Caballeronia sp. BR6202001591004 | reverse complement strand
CCAAGAAACCGTTTTATGCGCCACGGCAGCAGCCGGCAACTCGATGACCACACGCGACGGATTCATCCCGAACTCCAGCAGCACCGAAGAAAAGTGCAGCCCGTGATCGTACTTCACGCTCTTGAGCAGCCGCTCATGCACACGCAAGAATAGCAACCCCGGCCTCTGCTGCGGCCCAAAGAAATTAAAAGCATGTAAAGCGCGCGACAAACAATCCAGCGCGACGAGTTCGCGATCATCCTGCATCTGCCCGAACGGATCGCGCGGCACATCGCCTTCGATGATCGTGAGCGCCTGCAAGCCGGGCTCATCGCCGAAATGCTCGGCACTCTCCGGCGATGCGCTCAACTCCTGCGGAAAACTGTGCGTACCGACATCGAAGATCGGCTCATACGCGCTTGCAATCGTGAGCTCGCCGTAACGCGCGATTGCCTGATCCCCATGCTCGCCATCTCCTAGCACGATATGCGCGCCGAGAAACGGATGCTGCTTCGCCCGAGCGACGAGTTCAGGCAGGGACGGAGAGATCATGGATTCGGATGATTACGCGCGCCGCTTCGGCCGCTTGTGCTTGTTCTAGTCGATTCGTACCGGTAATAGCAGCACATGGCCTCGCCCATCCACCAAATCCACATATTGATATGCCCGGCCCACGCCGTCGATTAAGGGTATACGAGCTATTTCACTAAACGTAATTCGTTTTTTCCAATACGTAAAAAGCGTGCCGAAACGCCGCTCGCCCGCTTTCCATTGCCGAGGATTCCGATCATGTCCACGTTCGAGACGCACACGGACGTCAGCCAGCACTATTAGTCCGGCTTCGCCAACGACTTCGCGACCGAGGCGCTGCCCGGCGCGCTGCCGATCGGCCGTAATTCGCCGCAGCGCGCGGCCTACGGCCTGTACGCCGAGCAGCTTTCCGGCACCGCGTTCACCGCGCCGCGCGCGCATAACGCCGATCGTGGCTGTATCGCATCCGGCCGGCCGCGGTGCATCAGCTGTTCACGCATATCGAAAACGGAAAACGCGCCCGCGCAACTCGTCGCCAATTTCGCCAATGTCCCGCCGACGCCGCCCAATCAGCTGCGCTGGGACCTGCTGCCGATGCCGACCGCGCCAACCGATTTCATCGACGGCTGGGTGACGATGGCCGGCAACGGCGCGGCCGAATCGATGCACGGTTGCGCGATCCACCTCTACGCCGCGAACCATTCGATGCAGGACCGCTTTTTCTTCTATAACGCCGACGGCGAATTGCTGACCGTCCCTCAGCACGGAAGGCTTGCGATCTGAACGGAAATGGGCAAGCTCGATGTCGCGCCGTTCGAGATCGCGGTGATTCCGCGCGGCGTGTACGACGCCAAGGCCGAAGGCTTTCTGCCCCGCCCCGCGGCGCGAGTGTGCACAACTGTATGTCGGGCCACGGGCCGGATGCGGACACTTTCAACAAGGCATCGAACAGCGACACGTCGAGGCCCGCGAAAGTCGGCGACACCATGGCCTTCATGTTCGAAACGCGCACGCTGCTCAGACCGACACAGTTCGCGCTCGAAACCGCACAGCTGCAGGCGAACTACTATGAGTGCTCGCAAGGCCTCACCAAACACTTCGATCCGGAGCAACGATGAACGATGCATGCAAGGCCACACTCGACCCCACGCTCACGAGCTGGATCGAGTCCGCGAACGACCCGGCCAGCGACTTCCCGATCCAGAACCTGCCGTTCGGCATCTTCAGCGACGAAGTGAACGACACGCCGCGCGCGGGCGTGGCGATCGACGAATGGATCGTCGATGTCGGCGTGCGGAACGCGCGGGACTGCTGATGAACGCGCACGGCACCTTCGACGCACCGCGCCTGAAAGACTTCATCGCGCTTGGACGCGAGCATTGGCGCGAAGTGCGCATCGCGTTGTCGGCCTTGCTCGCACGCGACAATCCCACCTTGCGCGATGACGCCACGCTGCGCCAGCGCACGCTCGTGCCGCAATCGGATGCGAGGATGCATCTGCCCGTCGAGATTCCGGGCTACACGGATTTCTACTCGTCGAAGGAACACGCGACCAACGTCGGCTCGATGTTCGCGATCCGAAGAACGCGCTGTTGCCGAACTGGTCGGAGATGCCGATCGGCTACAACGGACGCGCATCGTCGGTGATGGTGAAGTGGTATGCCGGTGCGCCGTCCCAACGGACAGTTGAAATTGCCGACGGACGACCGGCCAGTGTTCGGTGCATGCTGCAAGCTGGATATCGAACTGGAGACGGGTTTCATCATCGGGCGAGGGAACGAACTGGGGGAACCGATTGCGTGTGACGATGCCGAGTCGCATATCTTCGGCATGGTGTTGCTCAACGATTGGAGCGCGCGCGACATCCAGCAATGGGAATATGTGCCGCTCGGGCCGTTCAATTCGAAGACTTTCGCGACGACCATCTCGCCGTGGATCGTCACGCTCGATGCGCTTGAACCGTTTCGCGTCGCGACGCCCGCGCAGGAACCGCAACCGCTGGCGTATCTGCAGCACAACAGGGCAATCACGCCTTCGATATCGAACTGGTCCTGCTACGGCCCGAACGAAGGCGTGCAACGGGCCACGACGATCTCGCGCACCAACTTCCGGCTGATGTACTGGTCGATGGCGCAGCAGCTCGCGCATCACACGGTGTTTGCAATACCCGCGTCGGCGATCTGATAGGCTCGGGCACGGTTAGCGGACCGACGCCTGACTCGTGCGGCAGTCTGCTCGCAACGACATGGAACGGCCAACGCCCGCTGAAGCTTACCGACGGTGGCGAACGCACCTTCCTGCAGGACGGCGATGAAATCGTGCTGCGCGGAGGATGCGCGGGCGGGGGATATCGCATTGGTTTCGGCGAATGCGCGGGGCAGATTCTCGCGGCGCGCGGCTGACATCGAACATGGAGAGAGACATGTCCACAGAGACGACGATCGATGTAGAGTGCGCCATCGGCGGCGCGCATCGGCCTGGTTTCCAGATGATGCTGCTCGTGTTGTGCGGGGCCTCGTGATCGACGGCTTCGACGCGCAGGCGATGGGCTATGTAGCGCCCGCCGTCATCGCGGACTGGCAAGTGTCGAAGGCGGCGCTCGGCCCGTTCAGCGCGAGCCTGCTCGGCATGCTGCTGGGCGCGCTGGGGCTGTCGGTGCTGGCGGATCGCATCGGGCGGCGTCCGGTGCTGATCGGCGCAACGCTGTTCTTCAGTGTATCGATGATCGCGACCGCGTTCACGCACAGCCTGCCGGTGCTGACCGCATTGCGCTTCGTGACGGGGCTCGGCCTCGGCTGCATCATGCCGAACGCGATGGCGTTGGTCGGCGAATTTTCGACGACGCAGCATCGCGTCAAGCGGATGATGCTCGTGTCGTGCGGCTTCACGCTCGGCGCGGCGCTCGGCGGCTTTTTGAGCGCTGCGCTGATTCCGGCGTTCGGCTGGCGCTCGGGTGTTCTGGGTCGGTGGCGCGGTGCCACTGCTGCTCGCCCTGACGATGATCGCGACGTTGCCCGAATCGCTTCAGTTTCTCGTGCTGAAGGGACGCGAGGCGCGGGCGCGCGCGTGGCTCGCGAAGTTCGATCCGTCCTTGAAGATCGACGATGCGACGCGGCTCGTCGTCCGTGAGAAGGTGTGCGCGGGCGCGCCGGTGGCCGAACTGTTTCGCGCGGGGCGCGCGCCCGTCACGCTGATTCTGTGGGCGATCAGCTTCATGAATCTGATCGATCTGTACTTCCTGTCGAACTGGCTGTCGACCGTGATGTGCGATGCGGGCTACACGCCGGGCATGGCGGGTGCTGGTCGGCACGTTGCTGCAGACAGGCGGCGTGCTCGGAACGCTGATGCTCGGCTGGTTCATTGAGCGCTTCGGCTTCGTGCGGGTGCTGCTGGCGTGTTTTGTCGTCGGGGCGGTGTGCGTTGGCATGGTGGGCGGTGTCGCGCATGTGCAGCTTTAGCTGTTCGTCGCGGTGTTCGCGAGCGGCTTCTGCATCGTCGGCGGGCAGCCGGCGGTGAACGCGCTCGCGGGCCATTACTATCCTATCCGACGGCGCTGCGTTCGACGGGCATCGGCTGGAGTCTGGGGATCGGGCGCGTGGGATCGGTGATCGGGACGCTGGTCTGCGGTTAGATGATCGCGCTCGGATGAAGCAACGTCGCGCTGTTTCATGCGGCGGCGCTGCCGGTTTTTTGTTCGGCGGTGCTGGTTGCGGTGCTGGCGGTAGTGAGGAGGGAGAGGGGCGGGGTGGTAAGGGCGGTGTAGATCTCAGTCACGTGCCTTCGACGCTCTGACTATTCTTAAGCATCAAGGCACGTATCGACGCGTTGAATTTATCGTGTCCGATACCGTCTGAAAAACTCAACGTGGCCTTTGAAGTGTCTGCTTGGTCCAAGTCAAACTGCCTACATAATACCAAGACGGACCAGCCGATTGGTGCTGAATGCGCGGCGCTTCCACAGATAAAAGCAGCGAAAATGGATGCGCCAGCGATGCGGTTATATATACATTCTCCGGGGAACGCCGTAGTGCGCCTCGGCCTGACATCCTGTGCATACTCGGGCGCCATCACGGAATCCCACAGTAGCAATGCGGACAAGTCAAATCGCTCATATCACGGTCTCCAAAAAAGAGTGCATCGAATAAATCGATGCCCGTATATTTAATACGTCATGCTTATCATTTAAATTGTAAGGGTAGTGGATTGGATAGAAGAAAGGGGGCAGGGCGCGTTGCCGTGGACGAGGTTGCAGAACCGATACGAAATTCAGCGTCTGATGGCAATCAAGTTATTCAAGTGCCTGCCCCCTCCCACCAAACCGCCCCCAAAAAGCCACACACCGCCACAAACAACACCCCCACTAGCGCATCCGCTCCGACGC
>JAQFVJ010000259.1 GCA_029439525.1 Caballeronia sp. BR6202001591004 | reverse complement strand
GCGGGGGTTTTTATCGCCAGCACTAAACCTACCGTCGCCTCGACACCAGACCACAGCCGACTTTACCCTTTCCTACCTGATTCGGGTGGTGGCCTCTCCCGGACGCCGGCTTGTCTTGCAAAGGGTCAGCCGGTTGCAGCCGCAACTTCGCTGCAAGAATAAGGAGAAAAGATGACGGATACACCCGGATTCCGGCCACGCGCGGCCTGGTTCATGACGGGCATGCTGACGGTGCTCGCCCTGATCAACTTTCTCGACAAGATCGTGCTCTGTCTGGTCGTCGTGCCGCTGGTCGCGGGGCTTCATCTGTCCGCCCAACAGTTCGGGCTCATCGCGGGAAGCTTTTTCTGGCTCTTCTCGATTTCGACCGTCGTGGTCAGCTTTCCGTCGAATCGTGTCCGGACACGCTGGGTCCTGCTCGCCATGGGCGTCAGCTGGGCCGGTGATCCAAATTCCGCAGGCGCTTACGCAAAGCGCCATCGCGCTGCTGGCCTTTCACGTGATCCTGGGTGCCGCCGAAGGGTCGTCGTTCCCCGTTTCCGTCCACGCGCTCTCTACTCTACAAGTGGTTCCCGGATCGCAAGCGCAATCTACCCGTCGCAAGCATGAATCAGGGCGCCGCGCTCGGTCTGCTGCTCGCCGGCCTCCTGATCCCGCTCATTACCCAGCCGATGGGGCTGGCGCATGAACTTCGTCCTGCTGGCGATCGTCGACTTCGTGTGGAATGCGCTGTGGCTTGGCTTTGGACGCGAGGGCGATCTCGGCACCCAAGGCAAATCGGCGCACTCGCCGAATGAAGCACGGGAAGGCTTGCCGTATCGACGCATCCTGACCGACTCGTCCGTTCTCTCGATCTTCCTGCTATGCTTCGCTTCGTACTGGGCGCTCGGACAAAGTATTTTGTGGCTCCCCACCTATCTCGAAAGGGGACTCGGCTTCACTAATGTCGATGCGGGCCGCTGGTTCGCCGTGGTAATCGGCGCGGCATCGCCGATCAATATCGGCCTGGCGTGGCTGTCGCAGCCCATGCTGCAACGTGGCGCGACGACGCGGCACGGCGCGCGCGAAGCTCCGTCGGCATGATGCAACTGGCGGCCGGCGCGCTGTTTCTCTGCCTGCTGTTCCTGCCGCTCGGCCCGGTGCAGAAGACCTTGCTTACGCGCTTGCGGAAGCGCTGCCGACGCTGTGTGCTTCACGCTCGCCCCTGCCCTGCTCGCCGAGGTGGTTCCCGAAGTGCAGCGCGGCGCGTTCGTCGCGATCCATACAGCGCTCGCCAGCCTCGGGGCCGCGGCGGCGCCCATCGTCATGGGACGCATCGTCCAGATGTACGGCAGCCAGTCGCTCCGCGCTTCGGCCGAATTCGACTACATCGTGATCGGCGCGGGATCGGCCGGTTGCTCGGTCGCCGCGCGTCTCGCGGAGGCGGGGAACGTGAGCGTCGCCCTGCTCGAAGCTGGTCCGCACGATCACCACTACGTCTGGACGCCGATCGCGCTGGCCAGCACGGTCCCGAAAGCCGGCCCGCGCAACTATGGCTATTACTCCGTGCCGCAACCGGGACTCGACGGACGGCGCTCATATCAGCCGCGCGGCAAGGGACTCGGCGGCACGTCGTCGATCAACAGCATGGTCTACATCCGCGGGCATCGCAACGATTATGACCGCTGGGCGCGCCTCGGATGTGCCGGCTGGAGTTAAGTTGAAGACGTGCTGCCTTATTTCCGGCGCAGCGAACGAAACGAGCGCTGCGCAGGCACGGGCGGCGACCGATGGCACGGCGGCGAGGGAGACCGCTGCACGTCAGCGATCTGCGCACGCGCCCAATCCGTTCTCGCGCCCCTTCGTGGCGGCCGCCCAGCAAGCCGGCCCTGCCCCTGAACGACGATTTCAACGGCGAGCAACAAGGGCGCCGGGCTCTTCTATCAGGTGACGCAGCACAACGGCGAACGCTGGAACACGGCGCGGGCCTTTCTGCACGGCGGCAATCCGCGCGATGCCGCGCACAACGGCGGACGCGCCAATCTGGTCGTGCTGACCGATATCCAGGCACTTCGCATCGAGTTCGACGGCCGGTCGCGCGATCGGCGTGACGGTCGCGAAGGCGGGCGTCATCGAGACGCTGCGGGCGCGGGCGTATTCAATTCGCCTCAGTTGCTGATGGCCTCCGGCGTCGGACCTACACCTGCGCGAGCTCTCGGCATCGACGTCGTGCACGACCTGCCCGGCGTGGGAGAAAACCTTCAGGACCATCTCGACATCATCGTCAACAAGCAGTTGCGCTCGAGGGACCTGTTCGGCCACGGTGCGCGGCGCGCTACGCCTCGCCGTCGAGATCCTGCGCTACCGGCGTCGCACCGGCATGGTGAGTTCGAATTTCGCCGAAGCGGGCGCCTTCGTCAAAAACCCTCCCGAACTGGCCGAGCCGGATGTGCAACTGGCGTTCGTGCTCGCGCTGATCGGCAATCGCAATATGGCCAGGCGCAGCAAACTCGGACACGGCTATTCCTGCCACGCCTGCATTCTTCGGCCGACGAGCTGCGGGAACGTCCGCTTGTCGACACCGGGACGGACAAGCGCGACGCTGGCCGACGGCACCAAGATAACCGGGGAGACACCCGATGCAAGCGACCGCCCTCTCGCACCCTCAATCCACGGCATCCGCCGTCGAGAAGTGGCCCTTCACCGTCACGCGCGCGACGCCAACGATCGGCGCGGAAATCAGCGGCATCGATCTGCGCGAACCGCTCGACGATGCGACCTACGCGGTGCTGCGCCGTGCGCTGTTGCAATACAGGATAGTTTATTTCCGCGACCAGGACGCCCGCACAACAGGTGGCCGTGGCACGGCGCTTCGGCGAGCTGGAAGTGCATCCCACGTTTCCGCACCATTCCGAACATCCGGAACTCGTCATCCTCGGCCGCAACGACACCAGGCGCGACCGCGAGAATTTCTACCATTCGGATGTGTACTGGCGCGAAATTCCGTCGATGGGTTCGATGCTGCGCTGTGTCCAGTGTCCGGGTGGGCGGCGACACGATCTGGATCAACATGGTGGCGGCCTACGAGGGTCTGCCGGACGACGTCAAGACGCGCATTGCGGAAATGAAAGCCGTGCACGACTTCCTGCCGATGTTCGGCATCGTGGCGCCCAAAGATCAGCATAACGAAATGCGCAGGAAATTCCCACCGGCGGTTCATCCCGTCGTACGCACGCGTCCTGAAACCGGCGAGAAGATTCTCTTCGTCAACGAGGCATTCACCACGTATCTGTCGAACTACGGCCACAAGACGACGAACTCCTATCGCTTCGGCTTCGATTACAAGCGCGCGGAAATGGACTTGCTGCAGTACCTGTTCCGTCAGGCGCAAGCGCCGGAATATCAGGTTCGCCTGAAATGGCAGCCCAATGCGATCGCGTTCTGGGACAACCGCGCCTGTCAGCATTACGCGGTGCAGGACTACTATCCGGCCGTGCGCCACATGATGCGCGCGACCATCATCGGCGATCGTCCGGTCTGAACCGGGAGCACATCATGACGATGAAACGACTGAACCGGTTCTCTATGTCGGCGGCCGATGGCTCGAACCCGCGGCGGGCGGCACGCAGATAGACATCATCGACTCGGCCACGGAAACCGTGAGCGGCACGCTCGCGCTCGGCACCGCCGCCGCCGATGCCGATGCTGCCATCGCCGCGGCGCGCGCCGCTTTTTTCCGCGTGGTCGGAAACCAGCCGCAACACGCGGATCGCGCTGCTTGAACACATCGCCGCGCGCTATGCGGCCCGCATCGACGAATTCGCCGATGCCGTGCGCACGGAAATCGGCGTACCGATCACGCTGTGTCCTGCAGGCGCCCATCCGGCTCGCGCATCTGAAAGCGGCCATCGAGACGCTGCGTCGCTTCGAATTCGAGACACAGCACGAGAAGAGCGTCGTCGTCCGCGAAGCAATCCGCGTGGCCGTGCTGATCACGCCGTGGAACTGGCCGCTGAACCAGATCGTCGCCAAGGTCGCGCCCGCGCTCGCGGCGGATGCACGGTCGTCCTGAAGCCCTCGGATATCGCGCCGCTCGATGCAGTGATCTTCGCCGACATCATGCATGAAGCCGATAACGCCTGCCGGCGTGTTCAACATGGTTTTCGGCGAAGGGCACGGTCAGTTCGCGCCTGGCGTCGCATCCCGATGTCGACATGGTGTCGATCACCGAATCGACGCGCGCGGGCGTCGAGGTCGCGATGAGCGCCGCGCCGGGCGTCAAGCGGGTGACCCAAGGAACTCGGTGGCAAATCACCGCTCGTGGTGCTCGACGACGCTGACCTGCAGACAGCCGTCGCCACCGATGTCGTGCAATGCATGACGAATTCCGGGCAGATCTGCGTTGCGCCGACGCGCATGCTGATTCCGCGCGACCGTTATGAGCAGGCGGTGGCCATCGCGGCCGCAACCGCCAACGCGATCGCCGTCGGAGAGCCGTCCGATCCCGCGACGAAGATGGGGCCGATTTCCAATCGCGCCCAATACGAAAAGGTGCAGCGGATGATCGGCATCGGCATCGGCATCGACGAAAGCGCGCGCGTCGTAGCGGGCGGCCTGGGTCGTCCGAATGGCCTCGATCGCGGCTTCTACTCGAAGCCGACGATTCTCGCGGATGTCTGCAACGACATGGCCGTCGCCCGCGAGGAGACTTTCGGCCCGGTGCTGTGCTGATTCCCTACGACAACCTCTACGGTCTCGCCGGATATGTCGCCAGCGCCGATACCGTGCGCGGCGCGTAGCGTCACGCTTGCGGGTGGGCTCGGTGCGCATCAATGGCGCGATGCTCGACATCACCGTGCCATTCGGCGGCTACAAGACCTCGGGCAATGGTCGCAAATACGGCGCGGAAGGGCTGACCGAATTTCTCGAATGCAAGTCGATCGCGCTGAGCTGATTCGCACGTTCTGAAACGGCAAAAAAG
>JAQFVJ010000258.1 GCA_029439525.1 Caballeronia sp. BR6202001591004 | reverse complement strand
CTTCGGCATTCACCTGCCGACCGTGCTGACGGCCGCGCCCGGCGCGGGTCCGAATCACGTCACGTATTTCAACCTGCCGGTGTTCCTCGTGATGATGGCGATCACCTGGCTGCTGTTGATCGGCGTGAAGGAATCAACGCGAGTGAACAACGTGATGGTCGGCATCAAGGTCGTGGTGGTCTTGCTCGTGATCGCGGTCGGCGCGTTTCACGTCACGCCGCCGAACTGGCATCCGTTCATGCCGAAGGGCTGGTCCGGCGTGTTCGGCGCGTCGGCGGTGATGTTCTTCGCCTTCATCGGCTTCGATTCGGTGTCGGCGGCGGCGGAAGAAGTGAAGAATCCCAAGCGCGATTTGCCGATCGGCATCATCGGTTCGCTCGCGGTGTGCGCGGTGCTGTATGTGGCGGTGTCGGCGGTGGTGACGGGCATCGTGCCGTGGCAGCAGTTCGCCGGCATTTCGAATCCGGTGTCCTACGCGCTGAAAGTGGCCGGCCAGAACTGGGTCGCGGGCTTCATTGATCTGGGCGCGGTGCTCGGCATGCTAACCGGCATTCTCGTCATGCTCTACGGTCAGACGCGCATCATTTTCGCGATGTCGCGCGACGGCCTGCTGCCGGCGCGGCTCTCCAGCATCCATCCGCGCTATGCGACGCCGTTTTTCACGACGTGGCTCATCGGCATCTTTTTCGGTCTGGTCGGCGCGCTCGTGCCGCTCGACGTGCTTGCCGAACTGATCAATATCGGCACGCTGGCCGCGTTCTCGATGGTGTCCATCGCCGTGCTGATTTTGCGCCGCACGCATCCCGAACTGCCGCGTGCGTTCCGCTGCCCGGGCGTGCCCGTGGTGCCGGTTCTCGCGGTCGCGGCGTGCCTGTTCCTGATGGTCAATCTTCAGTTGGTGACGTGGATCGCGTTCGTTGTGTGGCTCGTGATCGGGCTGGCGGTCTACTTCGTGTATTCGCGCCGTCATTCAAAGCTGAATCACACGTAGCCCGCTTCGGCATCGACCGAAAGCACGGCCGCCACACACTGAGCGCCGGTTAAAACAAAGCGCCGTCTTCGGGCGGCGTTTTTTTGTGCGCCTACGCCGCTTTGGCACAGGTGTTCGAGCCGATGGCAGCGCGCAGGATTTTGTGTTTTACTAGACCGTACAAAATAACATCCAAACCCAGCTCATCGCTCGCGGCGGCAGGACGGAAGGTGCTGGCGTAGAGCTGGTTCCATCCCCTTAGGAGACAGTGAAATGGCGCTGAGCATTAGCCTGACGGTCAATGGGAAAGCGGTGACCGCCACCGTCGAACCGCATCTTCTGCTGGTCTAGTTTCTTCGCGACCAACTCCGACCGGCACGCATATCGGCTGCGACACCGCGCAGTGCGGTGCATGCACGCTCCATCTCGAAGGACGCGCGCAAGTCGTGCAACATGCTCGCGGCGCAGGCCGACGGCATGAACGTGACGACCATCGAGGGCATGGCACAGGACGGCCAGCTTCATCCCGATGCAGGCCGCGTTCAAGGAACGCCACGGGTTGCCGTGCGGCTTCTGCACTGCCGGGCATTGTGATGAGCGCGAGCGCGCTGGCGGCGCCGTGTCCATCGCTCTCCGAAGAAGAAGTGCGCGAGCAGCTCGACGGCAATCTGTGCCGATATACGGACTATTACATATTACAACATCATCAAGGCGGTTCTCCAGGGCGCAGAGGCCATGAAGGCCGGCGCTTAATCTCCCGCCGATTTCCATCCGACACGATGTATCGCGCTTCCACAGAAGGAGACCGCGATGAATGTCCCTGAGCAACACAAACTCATCGGCACGGGTCGTCCGGAAGCAACGTATGTCGTCGAAACGGTGGCACGCGAACTGAACATGGACCCGATCGAATTGCGCTGGCGCAACTTCATTCGCCAGTTTCCGTATGCGACGCCCGTCGGTCTCACCTACGACACCGGCGGTTACGACGCGTGCCTGGATCGCGCGCTCGAACTCGCGGATGTCGCGGGTTTCGAAAAGCGCCGCGAGGAATCGAAGCAGGACGGCAAGCTGCGCGGCATCGGTTACTCGTACTACATCGAATCGAGGCGTGTGGCCTTACTCCGTCGAATGTCGCGGGCGCGCTCGGCGCGCGCGGACCTGTTCGAAGTGGGTGCGGTGCGCGTGCATCCGACCGGCTCCGTGACCGTGTTCACGGGTTGGCGCAGTCACGGTCAAGGACACGAAACGACCTTCGCGCAAGTGGTCGCGGATCGTCTCGGCGTGCCGATCGAAAACGTCGAAGTGATTCACGGTGACACCGGGCGTATTCCGTTCGGTATGGGCACGTACAGCTCGCGCTCGATCTCCGTCGGCGGCTCCGCGATCATGAAGGCGCTCGACAAGGTCGAAGCGAAGGCGAAGAAGATCGCCGCGCATCTGCTCGAAGTATCGGGGGAAGACATCGAGTTCGAGAACGGCGTGTTCCGCGTCGAGGGCACCGATCGCACCAAGACTTTCGTCGATGTGTCGCTCGCCGCATACGTGCCGCACAGCTTCCCGCTCGACCAGATAGAGCCGGGTCTCAACGAGAATTGCTTCTACGATCCGACCAACTTCACCTATCCGTCCGGCGCATACGTGTGCGAAGTCAAAGTCGATCCCGACACCGGGGAAACGCGCATCCAGAAGTTCACAGCGGTCGATGACTTCGGCAACGTCATCAACCCGATGATCAGGGCAAGTGCACGGTGGTTTCGGACAGTGCATCGGTCAGGCGATGCTCGAACGCTGCGTCTACGACGACAGCACCGGGCAATTGCTGTCCGGCTCGTTCATTAGTTCATGGATTACGCAATGCTGCATGCCGTCGATCTGCCGAGCTTCACGGTCGAGACCGCGAAGGGCACGCCGTGCACGCACAATCCGCTCGGCGTGAAGGGCTGCGGCGAAGCGGGCGCGATCGGCTCGCCGCCCGCCGTCATCAACGCGATTCTCGATGCGCGCTCCCTCGGCGTGAAGGACTTACAGATGCCCGCAACGCCGCATCGCGTGTGGACCGCGATGCACGACGCCAAAAGCGCTTAAGGCAAGGAGACCGCACATGTACTCATTCGACTATCAACGCGCGGACGAAGAACGCGCGGACGAAGCGAAGTCGGCGGTCGTGGCGCTTGCAGGCAACGACGCCGCCGAAATATCTCGCGGGCGGGCAGAGCCTTGCTGTCGACCATGCGTCTGTGGCTCGCGCAGCCTTCGGCGCTGATCGACGTGACGCGCATCGCATCGGTGAAGAACATTTCCTTCGATGGCGACAAGCTGACCATCGGCGGGCGGCGCGGTGTGTCATGCGGACGGTTGCATCGAACGCTGACGTGAAAAAAGCGCTGCCGGGACTCGCCGATTTCGCGGGCCGCATCGGCGATCGTCAGGTGCGTGAGCGCGGTACCATCGGCGGGTCGCTCGCCAACGACCATCCGGCGGCGTGCTATCCGTCCGCCGTGCTCGCGCTGAACGCGACCGTGGTGATGGACCGCAGGCGCATCGCGGCGGACGATTTCTTCATCGACATGTACACGACGATGCTCGAACCCGATGAGCTGATCGTCGCGGTCGAGTTTCCGCTGGCCGAGCGCGCAGGCTATGAGAAGTTTCGCAATCCCGCGTCGCACTTCGCGCTGATCGGCGTGTTCGTCGCGAAGTTTAGGGATGGCAGCGTGCGCGTCGGCGTCGGTGTTTCGTCCGGTCGATCTGGAAACGGCGCTGGCGAAGGACTTTTCTGTCGCGTCCGCACGCGGCGTGACAATCTCGCCCGACGAACTCAACGATGACATACACGCCAGTGCCGCCTATCGCGCGCATCTGATTCCGGTGCTCGCGGGACGCGCGATCGAGCGCGCGAACACGTTCTAGCGTCGATGTCGGACGAGCCGCAAACCATCGATGACACGCTTGCGCGTCTGCGCGAGCAGCAGTACTTCGCCAGCCGCGAGCTTGCGACGGCCCTTTTTCTCTCACTGAAGATGCAGCGCTCGCTGTTTCTCGAAGGCGAGCCGGGCGTCGGCGAGACCGAACTGGCGAAGGCTGCCCCGCGGGCCTGTGCGGCACGACGCTTTTGCGTCTGCAATGCTACGAAGGACTCGATACGGCGAGCGCGTTGTACGAGTGGGACTATCCGCGTCAGATCATGGCGTTGCGGCTGGCGGAAGCTTCCGGCGAGAAGCCGTCGAGCGATTCGCTGTATTGCGAGGAGTTTCTGTTGAAGCGTCCGCTGCTTCAGGCGCTGTTGCCGGATCATGACCACGCGGAATCGCGCCGCGTGGTCATGATCCGATGAAATCGATCGTGCCGACGAGCCGTTCGAAGCGTTTCTGTTCGAACTGCTGTCTAACTTTCAGGTGTCAATTCCCTACAGCACGGTGCACGCCGCGCAGGCCCCGCTCGTCGTGCGCACGCGCGCGCGAAGTACACAACGCGTTGAAGCGGCGCTGTCTCTATCAATGGATCGGCTATCCAGAACGTGACGTGGAACTGGCGATCGTCGCGGCGCGTGCGGTCGCGTTCGTGCACCGGCTTCGCACTATGGACCTGTTCAAGGCGTCGGGCGTCGCGGAGACGATCGACTGGTGTCGTGCGCTGTCGGCGCTGTCGGTATCGGAGCTCGATCCGCAATCGGTGCAGGACACGCTCGGCGTGCTGCTCCTCAAGTATCAGGACAATCTCGCGCGTATGGATGCCGATACGCTCGCGCAATGCATCGCCGACGCGCAGGCGTGACGATCATGGAACCACTCGCGCGCAACGTCGTGCATTTCGTGAGGCTGTTGCGCGGCGCGGGACTGGGCATGTCGCCCGCGCACGCGATCGATGCGCTCGATGCGCTGCGCTTCGTCGATCTGAATCGTGTCGCGACGACGTGCAGGCGACGCTCGCGTGCCTGCTTGTGCATGCGAGCGACGAGCGCGAGATTTTCGATGCCGCGTTCGATCTGTTCTGGCGCGATCCCGACTGGGAAGGCAAGTTGCGCGCGCTGCTGCCGAAGGTGCAGAACGGCATCCCGCCGCCGAAGCGCAACAACCGTCTCGCGGATGCGCTGGCAACGCGTGCCGCTGCATCGAACAAGCCTGTGCCGGAGCACGCGCGCATCACATTCAGCGCGCAGGAGCGGTTGAGTCATCGCGATTTCGACACGCTCAGCGCCGACGAATGGCGCACGCTGCGGCATTAGATTTGCGCGCATCGGCTGCCGAGCCGACGTGCCGGCTGAAGGCGGCATCGCGCGGCACGCATGTGGATTTGACGGCGAGCGTGCGCCACGCGGTGCGATCGGGCGGCGACTGGACCGTGTGGAAGTATCGGAAAGCGCTCGAGCGACGCCCCGCCGCTGGGTGTTGCTGCTCAACATTTCCGGCTCGATGAGCGCGTACTCGCGCGCCGTGCTGTATTTCTGCCATGCCGCTGCTACAATCGCGCGAACGGTTGCAAGTGTTTCTGTTCGGCACGCGTCTGGCCCACGCGACGCGTGCATTGCGCGAACGCGATCCCGATGTCGCTATCGCGGCGCTCGCGGAGTTCAACCGGCGTTGGGCGCGGCGCGTACTGGCCGGATGCGCGACCGTGCTGCACGTGACCGATGGTCTCGATCACGAAGGCATGTTCGTGCTCGATGTCGAGATGCAGCGTCTCTCCCGCTTCGCGCATAGGCTGGTGTGACTCTCAATCCGCTGCTGCGATTCGCCGATTTCACGCCGCGCGAGGCGTGCACGCGATCCTGCCACACGTCGACGCGATGCTCGCGGCCCATAACCTTCGACAGTCTGAGCGTCGTCGGGCGGGAACTGGCGGCCTTGTCACGACGCTCAGCCCCAGGAGATACGCGATGGAACGACCGAAACGGACACCCTTCCCGTGTCCTAGGCGCGCGTGAGAAGCGCTCAACAACACGGAGATTCTCAAGGCCTGCATTCCCGGCTGCGACAGCATCGAATCGAACGGCGACAATGCCTATAATGTTGGCATGACGGCCGCCGTCGGTCCGGTCAGGCCGCGCTTCAAGGGCCGCATGGAACCTGAAGGACATCGATGCGCCGCATACCGTACACGATCGTCTTCGAAGGTCAGGGCGGCGCGGCGGGCTTCAGCAAGGGCAGCGCGAAGGTGAACCTCGAACCCGGCGACGACGCCGATTCCACGACGCTCACCTACAGTGCGAGCGCGCAGGCCGGCGGCAAGCTCGCGCAGATCGGCTCGCGGCTGGTGGACGGCGCGGCGCGTAAAATCGCCGCCGAATTTTTCAAACGCTTCAGCGCGCAGCTCGAAGGCGGATCAGAATAGCAGGATGCGACTGCCGGCGTGGAAGACGGCAGTGAAGTTCAGGAAGGGCAGGAAAAAGGGAAGAAATCGTGGACAGCGTGGA
>JAQFVJ010000257.1 GCA_029439525.1 Caballeronia sp. BR6202001591004 | reverse complement strand
CGGACCCACCGGCTAAACCGGTCCTGTCGGTCGCCGACATTTGCTATCACAGCACGGGCCCCGAGCACCGGCAAGCTGCGCAGATAGGCGTCACCCACCTTCGTGAGGCTGCCCAGCCGCTCCTTGCCTTCGCTGCTGTACTGGCGGCCGGGTGTCAGTCCCAGCCATGCGGCCACCTGACGACCATTTCTGAAGTCATGTCCAGCCCCGATGCTGGCGAGCAAGGCGCTCGCCGTGGTCGGGCCGATGCCGCGTAGCTGCACATGAGCCGCTTGCTGCGTTCGTCCTCACGTGCTATTTCAGCGATCGCGCGATCGTTCGGGCCGTGAGCGCGGTGAGCGTAGTCTGCACATCGGCGGGCGCAAGATTCGGGAACGCGGGGAATTTCGCGTCCATCCACGCGGGATTGAACAGATCGCGTCCCGTGCTCTTGGGCGGCGGCAGATCGAAGAACGGTCCGTCGAGCAGCGCGTTGAGTAACGGCTGATTCACCTGACCTTGCGCCGCGAACTGACCGCCGTCGTCGTACGAGCGCTTCAGATGACGATACGCCCATTCGTCGATCAGCGCATTGGCCGGGCCGCAATCGCGCACCTCGCCGTTCGACGACAGAATGGTGATATTGTTGATGCTGCCCAGATTGCAGACGACGCGCGTTTCGTTGCGCCTGCCGAACATCGTCGCGTGGAACGCGAGCACGAGCGGCGCGCCCTGACTGTCCGCGGCGACATCACGGCTGCGGAAATCCGCCACGACATCGATATTGGTCATCTCCGCAAGCATCGCAGGATTGTTGATCTGCCGCGTGTAGCCCTTCTCCGGCCGATGCCGCACCGTCTGCCCGTGGACGCCGATCGCGCGCACCTTGGTCGCCGAACAGCCGCTCATGTTCTGCAGTTCGTGGCAGCAGACGGCGTAACGCATCGCGAGCGCGTTGGCGGCGAGCGCTTCGCGTTCGAGTTCATTGTCACTGGGCGCCTGCAGCGCGAACAGCGCGTCGCGCAAGCCTTTCGAAAACGAAACATGCGCCTCTCGCCGAGCACCACCGGCGTCTTGCCTTCCGCGAACTGCACCGCGACGCCGTCCCATGCTGGTGCCGGACATCAAACCGAAGTAGACGCCGTCCGCCTTGCCGGTTTCGATGCCTCGGTTTTCTTCCCCACGCTGCGCTCCTCGTCGATGCAGGTCCGTCCAAGCCGCGATTATCCGCGCAACCGAACGAATCGTTAAGATCCTTCCATCAGCTTCTCATACGCTTCTTACACGACTCCGACACGGCCGCGCCGGTCCGAAAACGGCACGAAGGCGCCCCTCATCGCGTAAAATCCTGGGCCTGTACAAGCAATTGCGCGCGATTTCCACGATTTCCGCAAATCGGGCGCCTCGCTGCCGCGTCGCTCCCCGGTGTCCCGAACGTCCCTGAGCGTCCCATGCACGCCATCTTCGGCGCGCACGCCACCATCGAACCCTTTTGACTTCACAAGCCGCAAGCATGACCATTGATTTCAACACTTCGTCCGCGCCCGCCGCACAGGCTTTCCCGATCACCGACGAGGTGAAAAATGCGCTCGCCATCGCCAAGCGCGGCTGCGACGAACTGCTGATCGAAGACGAATTCGCACAGAAGCTCGCGAAGAGCACCGCGACGGGCAAGCCACTGCGCATCAAGCTCGGCCTCGATCCGACCGCGCAGGACATCCATATCGGCCATACGGTCGTGCTGAACAAGATGCGTCAGCTTCAGGATCTCGGCCATCAGGTCATTTTCCTGATCGGCGATTTCACCTCGCTCATCGGCGATCCGTCCGGCCGCAACGCCACGCGCCCGCCGCTCACGCGCGAGCAGATCGAAACTAACGCGAAGACCTATTTGGAGCAGGCCGCGCTCGTGCTCGATCGCGAAAAGACCGAAATTCACTACAACAGCGAATGGTCGATGCCGCTCGGCGCCGACGGCATGATCAAGCTCGCGTCGCGCTACACGGTCGCGCGCATTCTGGAGCGCGAGGACTTCACCAAGCGCTTTCAGGACGGCGTGCCTATTTCGATTCACGAGTTCCTCTATCCGCTTATGCAGGGCTACGACTCCGTGGCGCTGAACGCGGACCTCGAACTCGGCGGCACGGACCAGAAATTCAACTTGCTGGTCGGGCGCGAATTGCAGAAGCAGTACGGCCAGGAACAGCAGTGCATTCTGACGATGCCGCTGCTCGAAGGTCTCGACGGCGTCAAGAAGATGTCGAAGTCGAAGCACAACTACGTCGGCATCAGCGAAAAGCCGACGGACATGTTTGGCAAGCTGATGAGCATCTCCGACGTGCTGATGTGGCGTTACTTCGAACTGCTGTCGTTCCGGCCGATGAGCGAGATCGAGGGCTATAAGCGCGAAATCAAAACGGGCCGCAATCCGCGCGACTTCAAGGTGATGCTCGCGCAGGAAATTGTCGCGCGCTTCCATTCGAAGGCGGACGCGGGGCGCGCGCTTGACGACTTCAACCATCGCGCGAAGGGCGGCGTGCCCGACGACATTCCGTCGGTGACGCTCGCGGGCGGGCCGCTGGCGATAGGCCAGTTGCTCAAGCAGGCGGCCCTCGTGCCATCGACGAGCGAAGCGCTGCGCAATATCGAGCAGGGCGGCGTGAAGATCGACGGCGCGACCGTCTCCGACAAGGCGCTGAAAGTCGATGCGGGCAAATTCGTCGTGCAGGTCGGCAAGCGCCGCTTCGCGCGCGTGACGCTGACTGCATGATCGCGCTAATCCAGCGCGATCGACGCGGGCCTGCTCGCGCTGGTCTGCGCCGAGCGCGGCAACAACGAGGCCGCGGCCGACAAGTTGCTCGCGAAGATGCTCGCCTATCGCGTCTTCAGCGATGCGGCGGGCAAGATGAATCTGTCCGTGTCGAACATGGACGGCGCGAGGCGCGGGCGGCGTGCTGCTGGTGTCGCAATTTACGCTCGCCTCGGATACGTCGAGCGGTCTGCGTCCGAGCTTCACGCCCGCTGCGCCGCCCGACGAAGGCAAGCGTCTGTTCGATTACTTCGTCGCGCAGGCGCGGGCGAAGCATCCGAGCGTCGAGACTGGCGAATTCGGCGCGGACATGCAGGTGTCGCTCGTCAACGACGGGCCGGTGACGTTCTGGCTGCAAGTGCGGCCGTAAATTTCCGGGTGCCTACGACAACGCAGGTTCTCTTCATCCGACACGGCGAAACCGCGTGGAACGCCATCAAGCGGATTCAAGGACACCATCGATATTCCGCTGTCCGAACAGGGCGTGCTGCAGGCCGAACAGCTTGGCGTGCGTTTCGCACGCGAAGGACGCATCGATGCCGTGTATTCGAGCGATCTGCAGCGCGCTCGACAGACGGCACAGCCTTTCGCGAGTGCGCTCGGTCTGGACGTGCGTTTATCGGAAGGCTTGCGCGCGCGTTCATACGGCGCATTTCAAGGTCATGACAACGACGAGATCAGCGAGAAGTTTCCCACCGAATACGTCGAATGGCAGACGCGCCACGCCGCCGGAAGGTGAGTCGCAGCGCGTGTTCTATCACCGCGTTCTGCATCCGATGGAGCCGATCGTCGCGGCCCATCCGGGCGAGCGTATCGCGGTAGTTGTGCACGGTGGCGTGCTGGACTCTATCTATCGGTTCGCGGATGAAGCTGCCGCTTCACGAGGCGCGCAACTGGCCGAATTGCAGTGTCAATGGGTGGATTACGACGGTGACCCTGCGCACGTCGTGTCGTGGGGCGATGTCTCGCATCTTTCCACCGATACAGACGACGATAATCTGCGCAAGCGCGGTTAGGGTTTCTTCTCCAGATTCCTCGCGTCGGTACATTTCGTTGTTTGCTCATTGCCCGATGAATTCATCTGGGCGTTTCCGTGCTCATCCCAGGGTAACGGCGCCATTCCACTTTGCGCGCTAGCCCCCTCGCTCCTCGCTTTGACGAGGGCACAAGTCACTTGCCGTCACTTGATTGCGACGAAATTTGACTTGTCGCTATAACACGCATCACCCTATCTCATGCCTATTCTTGGTAAGTCTCATCTTCTATTGATTCGAAGTCCTTCTCATGACTGTCCAGCTTCATCGACTTCGATTTACTGTCGATCGCCCTGCGATTAAAGCTTGAGCAAAAGTCTTGCATTCTGTCTTGCGAATTGTTTTCGGTTAAGGATTGCTTCGCTATTCGATGGACTAACCGAACAATCGTGCCAATAATCCTGAACGCAGATTGGTTTCGTAACGAATGAATATTTATTAATATATTTTAGTATGCGAATCAATAATTAGAGTTCAGCGGCAAGGCCCCGTTTCGCAGGCCGGAGCAGGCGATAGCAACAAACAACAAAGACCAAGCATGACCATCTCACGTCAGACGCTGTTCGGTAAGCTCAGCGTCACGCTTTACCGAAGCATCGAATCTACGACCTCCTTCTGCAAGTTGCGCGGAAATCCGTACGTCGAACTCGTGCACTGGCTGCATCAGATCCTGCAGCAACCTGACGACGATCTGCATCGTATCGTGCGTCACGCCGCAATTGACCACGACGCACTCAATCGCGATTTCGCTCGAGCGCTGGTTACACTGCCTGCCGACGCGAGTTCGATCAGCGATTTTTCCTGGCATATCGAGTCAGTTATCGAGCGGGCGTGGGCGCTCGCCTCGCTGAGCCACGGCGAGCGCCGCGTGCACGGCGCCTGGCTCCTGACTGCGCTGGCCAGCAACGCGGCGCTCCGTCGCGTGCTGCTGTTGATCTCTCCCGCGTTCGCCAAGATTTCCGTCGACCAGTCCGAGGATGTGATCCCTGCATGGATCGACGGTTCGCCCGAAGCGCAGGAAAGCGCCTACGACTACAGTCAGTTCGATTCAGGTGCTGCACCCGGCGAAGCGTCCGGCGCCATGCCTGCCGCGGCAAGGGCGGCACCCTGGAACAGTTCTGTACCGACATGACGGCTCGAGCTCGTGCTGGCGAGATCGAGCCGGTGATCGGGCGCGAACTCGAAATCCGCACGATGATCGAGGTGCTGCTGCGCCGCCGGCAAAACAATCCGTTAATCACCGGAGAGGCTGGTGTCGGTAAGACCGCTGTAGTCGAAGGTCTGGCCGCGGCAATCGCGGCGGGCAATGTGCTTCCCAAGCTTGTCGATGTACGCTTACTCAGCCTGGATGTTGGCGCATTGCTCGTAGGTGCGAGCCATGAAAGGTGAGTTCGAGGCGCGGCTGAAGGGCGTGCTCGAAGCGGCCGCCAAATCGACTGTGCCGACCATCCTCTTCGTCGACGAGATTCATACGTTGATCGGCGCGGGCGGCTAGGCAGGAACTGGCGGCGCCGCCAACCTGACGAAGCCGGCGCTCGCACGCGGCAAGGTTCGAAGGCGACGACTTGGGCGGAATACAAACAGCACATCGAGAAGGACCCCGCACTGATCCGGCGCTTCTAGGTGCTGCAGCAAGTCAGTGAGTCCGTCCGAAGCCGCTGCAACCGACATGGTCTGCGGCCTCGCGCAAACGTTGTCGCGTGATCATGGCGTGGTCGTGCGTGACAACGCGATCCGTTCGGCGGTTACGCTCTCGCATCGGTACATTCCAGCGCGTCAGTTACCCGACAAGGCGATCAGTCTGCTCGACACCGCTTGTGCGCACGTCGCGCTGTCGCAGCATGCGGCGCCACGCGAACTGGACGATGTGCGCCAGCGTCTGGCCGCTGCTCGTGTAGAGGAAAGCCTGCTTGCGCAAGAAGCGCGGCTGGGCATCGAATCCGGTAAGACGTTGAGCCAGGTGCGCACGCGCATCGACGAACTGGCGACGCGCGAAGTTGCCGTCCATAAGAATGGCGCAAGCAGGCCGAAGCCGCGCAGGGGCTTCTCGCCGCGCGTAAAGCGTTGTCGGCTGCCGAGTCGCGTCAAGGCATTGACCACAGGAGCAAGCGGAAGCGGCTCCATCGATTGACACGCTCCGCGCCCTCGAACGAACACTGGCCGATTTGCAAGGCAACCAGCCACTCGTGTTCCCCGAGGTGGATGACTCGATCGTCGCCGAGATCGTCTCTGATTGGACTGGCATTCCGGTCGGTCGCATGATGACCGACGAACTCAGCGCAGTGCTCGCGCTGCCCGGCACGTTGGAAGCCTGCGTGATTGGCCAGAGCGATGCCTTGCGCCGCATCGGCGGGCGCGTGCAGACAGCGCGCGCCGGACTCACCGATCCGAAGAAGCCGCTCGGAGTGTTCCTGCTCGTCGGTCCGTC
>JAQFVJ010000256.1 GCA_029439525.1 Caballeronia sp. BR6202001591004 | reverse complement strand
CAAACAAGCTGGGGTTGCCGATATGTTATTGCTGATGAAGGCGGATCTGGTCACCGAGGAACAACGCCTGGTATTGCATCGCAGGCTAGACGACATTAACCCGGCAGCGCTTCGCTTTGGGCTCAGCAATGGGAAAGTTGACCCGCACAAAGTACTTGACTTGGGATTGTTTTCGACACAAGGAAAGTTACCTGACGTCGGTCCCTGGCTCAAGGAGGAAGCATATGCAACGTCCTCATCGCAATTTTCTTCCTAGGACGGCGGCCATACTGGTCACGGTCACCACGCTCTTCACTATCATCATCACGCGCATCAGCATAGCCCGTTACACGAGCACCATGACGCGAATCGCCATGACGACCATATCCGCGCGTTTTGTTTCGCCGTGAACGAGCCGATTCCTGAAGATGTACTGGTTGTAATGGTAGCCTGGCTAGGTACGCTCATGAACTTTGTCGGGAGCAATATTCTTCGCGTCAAGGGTATTCTCAACGTCGAGGGACACGATGAGCCGATCGTCGTGCATGGCGTGCAGCACATTTTCTATCCGCCTGTTCCCTCGCCGGCTGACCCGGAGAAGACCGCTGTTCGCGGATCGTGTTCATCACACAGGACGTGAGTCGCAAGGTGATTGAAGACACCTTTCGTGCCTTCCGCGCCGTGCTACCGCAAGCCCGTGAGGTCGAACTGTGAGGTCGAATGATGCATGTGCCCATTCGCCTGTACAACACGCTCACGCGCACGAAGGAAGTCCTGTCCTGCGCACGGAAAGTTCTGACCGGGCGACGATGATGTATGTATGCGGTCCCACGGTTTATAAATATGCCTAATAATAGGCAATGCCCGTCCCGCCGTTGTCTTCGATGTGTTATCCTGCCTTCTGCGACACCACTACGCACAGGTCGTCTACGCGCGGAATTTTACGGACGTGGATGACAAAATCAACGCGGCCGCACAGGCTGAGGGTGTGCTATCGGCGTTATCACGGAACGTTACAACGATGACATGGGCCCGTTCGGCGTGCTTCAACCAGAGTTAGAGCCTCGCGTCACCGAACACATCCCTGCGATCATCGAGCTTATACAAGCCCTCGTTGATCGGGCCCATGCCTACGTCACTCACGGCCATGTGCTGTTTCACGTACCGTCCTATCTTGACTTGAGTATGGTCAGCTGTCGGGCCGTCGGCTCAAAGAGATGATGGCCGGGGCGCGCGTGGGGTCGCACCGTACAAGCGCGATCCGTTGGACTTCGTGCTGTGGAAACCCTCAACGCCGGATCAGCCCGGCTGGGAGGGCCCTTGGAGGCGAGGACCCCCTGGTTAGCATGTGAAATATTCTACCATGATTGGTCAGCATTTGGAGCAGACGATCGATATCCATGGAGGTGGTCTGGATCTCGTGTTTCCACATCACGAAAACGAGATCGCTCAAGGCACGGCCGCTCACGGTGCGCTGTATTGCCACACTTGGGTGCACAATAGTTTTTATGACCGTCAACGGTCAAAAGGTGCCAGAGTCGTTGGGCAATGTGCTGCTGGTGCGGGATCTTCTGAAGTTCGCACCGAGCGAAGCGGTCCGTTTAATGCTGCTGTCCATGCACTACCGCCATCCTCTGCACTGGACCGACGACCGCGACTCTTCCGCCGCTTCGCCCACGCTACATCGCTTCTATCGTTCGCTGGCCACAGTCGCACAGACGGAGGTGGTTAAGGATACCGGATCCAGATGAAGGTGTTCTCGCGGCCCTTGCTAACGACCTCAACACACCGGCCGCCCTTGTCAGATTACACCGGCTGGCCGATGGACTGGACCGGGCACAGTCCGACGCTGCAAGAATCTCAGCGAAAGCCCGATTGCTAGCGTCCGGGGCATTGCTTGGCCTGCTGCAGCAAGACGCCTCTCATGCCATCGTGCAAATATAGGCCTATTGCGGCAGCGTGGCACCCGATGCCATTGACGCATCGTGGGTCGAGCGACTACCGATTGACGAGCGAGCACAGGCTCGCGCTTGCCGCGATTTTGCGCAGGCGGATGCCGTTCGAAGAACGTTAAAGGAAACCGGCATCGTTTTGGAAGATTCTGAAACGGGCACGTCCTGGCGCATCGGAATGGAGGCTGGCTTGTGAGCCTTTCTCGACTGCTGGTCCTTCTGATTCGCATTTATCAGATCGGGTTTAGTCCGAGGGTGGGCCCGCATTGCCGGTTCACTCCGTCATGCTCTCAGTACGCAATTGAGGCCCTGCGAGAACATGGTAGACTGCGCGGCATGTGGATTTCCCTCTGCCGAATCGGGTGCTGTCATCCGTGGCACGCAGGCGGTTACTATTCGGTGCATGAAGTAGCAGCCGACCGAGTCAGACCATGCTCATTGACCCACTCCGATGCGTTCCGGCGCACGATGTCGGGTGTCGGTGCAGACGCGTCGCCGTTCGCAATCGGTCGTGAAAGCCCACAACATCGCGTGGATCTCCTTCAACTTGGACGTGCAGTTGCTGCAGGCATATCTCAACGTGTTCACGCGACGCATGGACAAGACTTTGTTTGCACGATTTTGCTTGGTGAGGGAAGCAATCACCTTAAGCCCGCTCGCGTATTCCGAACGCGCCCCCTGATGGTGGCCGTGACAGTGGCTGCACTGCCGGACCAATCACTGATCTGTGCTGCCGTGATCATTGGCACGCTGGTCGAATTTTCCCCAAATGACCGTCGTCCAACAGGTGCTGCTTGGACAGCGCCGGCGAATACGACTGTCTCTCCGCAGTTTTTCACAAAACTCATGATCCGAAAAAATCCTCGCGGCGATTTGCCGCGCGTTCATCCCGGTGCCTTCGTTGATCCGACTGCCATCCTTTGCGGCAAGGTCGTGGTTGAAGAGAACGTATTCATCGGTCCATACGCTGTCATTCGGGCCGACGAGGTCGATACACGCGGTCAGCTTGAACCCATCGTGATAGGGGCGAATTCGAACATTCAGGACGGTGTGGTCATCCATGCCAAGTCGGGTTCGCCTGTGACGATTGGGCAGCGCACTTCCATTGCGCACCGGGCCATCGTGCATGGCCCGTGTGTCATCGGAGACGGCGTTTTCATTGGCTTTAACAGCGTGCTTTTTAACTGTACCGTTGAAGACGGCTGCGTGGTGCGCTACAACGCCGTGGTCGATGGTGTCCATCTGCCCGCAGGCTTCTATGTACGCTCGACCGAGCGCATCGGTCCGGAGACGGACCTTTCCTCGCTGCCGCAGGTGCCTGCTGCGGCCAGCGAGTTTTCCGAGGACGTGGCGCGGACCAACAACGAGTTGGTGCTTGGCTACAAGGCGATCCACAACGAGTTTTAACGATCACGAGAAAAACATTTATGTCCAATACCCAAACTGCGCTTATGGTGGGCGCTTATCGGGAAATTTCGTCTGGCACACAGGCGGCGCGATTGCCAGTGATCTCCGTCAGGTCGAGGGCATAAACGGGCGAAGGCACTTGTGGCATCACGACACACATTTCGCGCCCTAGTGGGGCGTGCAGGAAAAACAGAACATCGGCATCACTGTGTTACGTAAGATCGAGTATGCTGAGGGTTTGATGCGGCTCACGCCAACTGTGGAGGCAGTATGAGTTCTGCTTCGACTCCCGGTACTCACGGGGGTAGCCAATCACGGTGACTCTGCCGGGTGGACAGTCGCGAATGTTTCCCGCGCCCGCGTCTGTCGCTGCCGCAATCCGGAGGAACTCTGGCCGAGAGTATTGTCGCAAGCAAGCTTGATGGCCGACTCGTCGATGCGTGCGAGTTGATTGACCACGATGCCACGCTCGAGATCATTACACGCCCATGGATGATGAAGGACTCGAGATTATCCGGCATTCCTACGCTCATCTGGTCGGCCATGCCGTCAAGCAGCTTTACCCGAGAGCGAAAATCGTCATCGGCACTGTCATTGATTGAGGACGGGTTTTACTACGACGGTGCCTATGAGCGTCCTTTCACCTCTGAGGACCTCCTCGTGATTGAGGCACGAATGAAGGCGTTGATCTCACGGGGTTACGATGTCATCAAGCGCATGCTCCCCCGTGAAAAGGTGATCTGCATCTTCAAACAACGTGGCGAAGATTACAAGCTGCGCCTAGTCGAGGACAGCCCGACAAACAACAGCTGGGTTTGTACTTTCAAGAAGAATACGTTGACATGTGCCGCGGACCACATGTGCTCAACACCCGCTTCCTTAAGGCATTCAAACTCACGAGGGTGGCGAGCGCCTACTGGCGCGGAGACGGAAAAAATGAGCAGCTTCAGCGCATTTATGGCACAGCTTGGGCCGATGAGGAACAACTGAATGCGTACGTACAACGTACCGAGGCGGCGGAGAAGCGCGATCATCGCAAACTTGGGCGCGAGCTTGACCTGTTTCACTTCCAGGAAGATGCACCCGGTGCAGTCTTCTGGCATTGGCGTGGTTGGGTCGTGTTTCAGGAGCTGATCGCCTATATGCGGCGTCGCCAGAAGGACTCGGGATATGTAGAAATGAATTCGTCTGACTTGAGGATCGTAGTTTGTGGAAACGCTCAGGTCACTGGCAGAACTACCGCAACCACATGTTCACCACCGAGACCGACGACGGTCGAACTGTCCGGGCCGCGTGCTGCTGTACCGCCACGGCCTCAAAAGTTACCGCGATTTGCCCATCCGCATGGGCGAATTTGGCAAGGTGCACCGATACGAACCGTCAGGCACGCTGCATGGACTCTTGCGGGTGCGGCATTTCACCCAGGACGACGCCCACATCTATTGCACGCCGCAACTAAATGGATAACGAGTGCCGTGAAGTCGTGGCGTTGGTCCTCGACATTTACCATCAGTTCGGTTTTGACGACGTGCGTATCAAGCTCTCGACCCAACCCGAAAACCGCATGGGTGAGGAGGCGACTTGGAACTTGCTGGAAGGCGCGCTGATTCGCTCGCTTGAGGGTATGGGGCTAATCTTTCTGCTGAACCCGGGTGAGGGGGCGTTCTACGGACCTAAGCTCGAATTCGTGCTGCGCGATTCATTGGACGGAACTGGCAGTGCGGTATCTTGCAGGTCGATATGAACCTCCCAGAGAGGTTTGGCATTGAGTGCGTCGATGAAGACGGGCAGCGCAAGCGTCCGGTCATGTTACACCGCGCTTTGTTCGGTTCGCTCGAGCGTTTCACTGGCATCCTGATCGAGCACCATGCCGGTAAGCTGCCGGTCTGGTTAGCACCCGTGCAATGCATGGTTATGTCAATTACTGAAGACTACGCTGCGTATGCGCAGGACGTCGCGCGGTTTTTGCGCGGTGCAGGACTGCGAGCTGAGGCCGACGTGCGCAACGCGAAAATCATCAGCTACAAGATTCGTGAACAAGCGCTCCAGGGCATCTCATTCATGCCTTATTGCGGGTGCCAAGGAGCGCGATTTCGGCACCATTGCGATTCGTAGCCGGGGATGGACAGGACTTGGACGTGCACTCTCTCACAAACGCGGTAGCACAACTCTTAGAGGCGGCTGAGCCACCGGATCTCTTGGCCCGGCGTGGGTCGCAGCGACTCCTTGGCGTTCGCCTAGCCAGTCGCTGCACACGCTGATGTGGTTTGTCACGGACTGGAGGCGTTGTGACTGCACCGGACAACTTGTCTTCGCAATCCTCGACTCGACGTGCCGAGCTACTGATCGTGGGCGGAACGGTTACGACCGCTAGTGGCGCCGAGCGTATTGACGTGGCATATACGCAGGGGCGCATCGTGGCGTTGGGCGATCTGAATTGCGCATGGAGCGCTGAGACGACGCTGGACGCCACCGGGTTTCACGTGCTGCCTGGTGTGATTGACAGTCAAGTGCATTTCCGTGAGCCGGGACTCGTGCACAAGGAAAATATCGAAGCCGGAACGCGTGGTGCGGTGCTGGGTGGTGTAACCGCAGTGTTTGAGATGCCTAATACCCAGCCGCTGACGCTAAGTGCATCCAGGCCAAGCTCGATGCGGCGCGTGAACGAGCTTGGTGCGATTACGCGTTTTATATGGGCGGCTTGCTCGTCAACGCCGAAGAGCTCGCTGTACTCGAGAATTTGCCCGGGTGTGCCGGCGTAAAGGTGTTCATGGGTAGTTCCTTCGGTAATCTGCTCGCGGACGACGATGAGGTGCTCAAGTGCATATTGAGCCATGGGAAGCGGCGGATGCGGCGGATGGCTGTCCATGCTGAGGATGAGGGCCGCTTCTTGAAGGAGCGCCGGAACATCGTGGAGTCGAGTGCGGACGTACGAGAGCACCATGTATGGCGTGATGTCGAGAGCGCCCTGATGGCGACGCGACGCATCGTGCAGATGGCGGAGAAAACCGGTCGTCGCCTCCACATTCTACACGTTTCTACGGCCGAGGAAATGGCGTACCTTGCAACGCACAAGCGCAGCGTAACCGTCGAGGTCACTCCGCATCACCTGACCATGCAGGCGCCTGAGTGTTACGAACGTCTCGGCAGTCTGGCCTCAAATGAATCCTCCGGTACGGGAATAGCGTCACCAGGACGCCCTTTGGAAAGCAGTCAGCGATGGCGTGGTCGACGTTATTAGCAACGACCACGCTCCGCACACGCTGTCGGAGAAGGCGAAACCTTCTCCGCAGTCACCCAGCGACATGACCGGTGTGCAGACGCTGCTGCCAATCATGCTCGATCACGTGAACGCAGGACGTTTGAGCTTGCAGCGGCTAGTGGATTTGACAAGTGCGGGACCCGCGCGCGTTCGGGATCGAAGGAAAAGGTCGTATCGCACTAGGGTATGACGCCGATCTGAGCATTGTCGATTTGCAGGCGCGTCGGACTATTCGCAACGACTGGATCGCGAGCGTCAGTGGCTGGACGCCCTATGACGGCCAGGCCGTCGTGGGTTGGCCCATTCATACAGTCGTCCGGGGGCACTGTGCGGTTCGCGACGAAACGCTAGTCGGCCGTCAACAGGGCCAAGCGGTGAAATTCCTGGAGTCGCCGTCATTCGAGAGTGCGCAAAAGACGTCAATTTAGCCGAACCTGTCCACGACGGATCACATTATTTCGGATGCATCTGCGAGACCTGCTTGATGTTAATATATTGATGATGACCAAGACACTGTATGGCTTCGTGTTCGCGTGTCGGGGTCTGATGCTAGCTGCCACGTTGGCTACCGTTCGTGTTTTTACCGCCGCGTGAGTGTGAGGGTCAGTGCACAACGTGAAGCAGGCAACGAATTGGTTTTTACTGAGCACGAGAAGACCTTTGATCCTAGGCTCGTGTACGGCGAAGCGCCCAACACGACTCTTTTGTAACATCGCGTGATGGACGTGTTAGAAATGAGTGTCTTCAGCGCGTTCTCGCATGAGCCTGACGTTTTGCGCCGACGTAGTCGGTCAGAAGGACCTGTCAATCGGCGAACTGCGCGCTGCGTACACTTCATGAATACGATTAACTGCACGCCCACTCTGTGAGAGCATTTCGGCGTTACGATGCTGACGAGTGAGCTGTAGAAACCAGCAACACGTGAAACGCAATATCCGTCCGATTGCCGTCAAGGGAAACGTGATGGAAGGAGCTTGCAGTGCCAACTACGTGTGACCCCTACCCAGCAAAGCAATGTCACACGATTTGGATGATGCGGACCGTCCTGACCTTGATATTTGTAAAATTCAAAGTTTTCTGGCCACAGACGTGGTTGGTGACGGCCTCTTCGACACTGTCACACGAAAAGGCATCTACTTTACGGCAGTGGGAGTAGGGTCCATGGACGCGCGAAGCGCTCAGCTCGACGAGGATAGCCGTCGCCTTTTTGTGACGCTTATCACACGATGCGAAGGAACAAAAGAATGGGCGTTTGTTGAGGTCCGATCCGCCGGCATGGCGCCAAAGATCGTAAGTCAAAGCCGGCGGAAGCTAGCGCAGCGACCGCGCTCTTCTTCGTCTGTCCGGATGACGTGATTATCGCTGCTGTAATCAACGCTCTCTCACCTGTGCATCCACTGGTCTGGGTCACTTCAATGACCGTCGTTAAAGCCCGTCGCGTTGGTGAGGTGCGAAAATTGATTCGACCTTCGGATAGCTGACCCAGCATTTTGATCTAGAACCATCTGTGTCGACCAGTGTGGCGATCCTGCTTTCGCTGCAAAAGTGCAACTGTCTCAGCGACTGCGTTCCCGTTACTGACTTCTAGTCGACTGCGTGATTGATTTGGCACCGGGTGGATCCGAGGCGAAGGATCGTCATACTCCACTTGATCGGCTTCGGATTTTTGTTGTGCTGGCGGATGT
>JAQFVJ010000255.1 GCA_029439525.1 Caballeronia sp. BR6202001591004 | reverse complement strand
CTGCTCTTCCGCGCGACCCGGCAGCACCGCGATCAGCGACCACCCGGATTCCGCCGCCGGCGACAGCGAGCGATCGCGCCGCCGTACCAGTTTGACCGTGCGCTCGGCACGCGGCGCGAGCGGCAGCGCGACCAGCGACGAATCCGCCGGCAGTAGCAGCGCGAGCCACGCAGCACGCTCACGCCGACGCCCGCCTCCACCAGCCCGAACACCGTCGCCGAATGGCCGAGTTCCTGCACCACGTGCGCCTCGACGCCATGCGCATGCATCACGGCGTCGATGGTCGGACGGCTGCCTGATGCGTAATCGAGCATCACGAGCGGTTCGCCCGCAAACACTTCCCACGGCACCGCGGCTTCGCGACCGAGCGGATGATCGCGCCGCGCGACAAGGCAAAAAGGAATCGCTCATCACCGGCTGGCCGTAAAGCTCGTCCGATGAAAACGGCCCGATCATGACACCGAAGTCCACTTCGCCAGATTTGACCTTGCGCAGTACATCAGACTGCACGTCATCGCGCAGACTCAGCGTGACCAGCGAAAATTGCTCGAGGCACGCCGCGATCACGTGCGGCATCAGCCGGCAGGCGATCGTCGGACTCGCCGCGACAATCACGCGCCCGCGCTTTTGCTGCCCGAGATCGCGGACTTCGCGCAGCGCCTCGTCGAAATCCGCCAACAGCCGCGACACAATGTGCCGACCAGATTCGCGCCTACATATCGGTCAGTTGCACTTCCCGCGTGGTGCGATCGATCAGCTTGAGCCCGATTTCGCTTTCCAGCTCGCGCACGCAGCGGCTCACCGCCGATTGCGTCAGGCCAATTTCATCGCCCGCGCGGCTAAAGCGGCGCAGCTTCGGTACTTCGATGAAGACCCGAAGCTGGCATAACGTCACGTTCAGTGGCGCGTTCATGTCGATTGCTCATCAATTACCGTGTTTCATGTAGGATGATAATGCGTACGGCGCCGCCGGACAGCCAAAACATGACCCGAACGTACGTTTCGCCGCAGTGCAGCAAATCCCGCAAACGCACGCTGGCTGGGCCTGCTGCACTTAATTGGTGATTGTCCCGATTTCTCAATCGGTCTGTTTCGGGTCTGATATGGGTCATGCTGACATCGTGTCAGGCTACTGCCATGCGGCTCTCCCGGGTTTTGTGAGTCGTCGTATAGCACAGTTCTCGCATTTCATTGCGCACAGAGGTCGGGGCCGCGCGGTTATTTTGAAAATCGTTCGCCGCAGTCTGCTCCGGCTTCCCTGGGTATTCATTCATCGGATTCCGACCAGAGTGCGCGGCGCAGGGCAACGCACCGGGGTTAGCTGCTGAGGTGAGATATGGTGCTGTTCGACAATTTGAGAGTTAATTTGAGAGTTAACGAGTGGGCGCTGGTTGAGGCGTTGTTCTGTGCCGAGCCGGCGCGTAGCGAGCGGCGCGGCCGTCCGCGCGTCGAAGCGCGTTCGGTGGTCAACGCCGTGTTGTGGGTCCTGACGGGTGAAGGCTGGTCGAAGCTGCCGGGCCGCTATCCGTCGCCCCCGACCTATCGTCGCCGCTTCGACGAATGGCAAGGGGACGGCACGCTCGCCGAAATCGTGAAGCGTCTGGCGAGCAACGGCCTTGGAGTGTCCCTGCGTGGCTGCATCGGCTCCAGCGCGGCGAAGCCGCCCGCGCCACCGCGCCGCGACCGTCTGCGCGGCGCGTGTTCTGGACCAACCCGGAATCGTGGCGCGCGCCGGCCAAGATGGCCTGAGCGGTTTCAGCACTGCACCGGAGCCGTACACTTCCGGCTCCCATCGCGAAATTTCGTCCGCGCAGGCTCGTGCCCGCGCTCTCTGCCCTCCCATTCTCATTCTGTTATGTTCGGTTCGCGCGATTTCAGCGTGAGGCGCCCTCGATCGCCCTCATGCAGGGCGCGAACACGCGCGGACGGATCCGGCACGTTTCCGGACGAAACAACTCTTTGCCAATGCTTACAGCGGTTTGACGCTGCACAGCTTAGTTTGGTGAGTGATCGAACGGCTCCACGAGAGCTTGAGGATATTCACCATGAAGCTATCGATACTGCTCGCCTCCAGCGCGATGTTGGCGCTAGCAGGTGTAGCGGCATCAGGCCAGGCCCAGCCGCCGCCGGCATCCGATCAGTACCTGGGCACCAAGACGTCGGCTCGCGCGCCGCAGGAGATTCGCGCGCCTGCGAAATGACGCCGCCAGCGCCGCGCAGCGACTTGCGCGTGGCGGCATCCTATAATCTGTAGTACGCGCACGGCGTACAACGAGCGCGACGAACATTCGCAGCATCACTGAGGTTTTCTGTTCGGAAGTTTAATGTGAATGCGCGCGCATGGATGGAAGCAGTTCAGCGCGCGCCAGTCACATTCTTTGCCATGAGCACAGAAATGGCAACAGTAGAATCCGGTCTGCCCGTGTCCTTGCGATACGGACTTTTTTCGTCTCGGCCGTGCCGGCTTTGACGTAGAAGCTCCCGGCGACGACAAGACTCCCTCGATCTATACGTCGATTCAAACGAACTTCAGACGAATCACCTGTCGGGTCGGCGAGCAGATAAGGGTTGCGCTATCCGGCGGCGCCGAGCTTCGTCAGACTCGCGCCTCCAGAATCGCCTCCTGACCACCGAACGAATATGGTTCGGTGCGCCGTAAATCCCATTCGATCGACCGCTCGTCGCGGGATAACCGCGAAAATTCGAGCTTGCCGCGTTCCGTCACCACTGCGATATCGACCGGCGCATGAAACCCGGGCGCGGGTGCGACGGTGCGCTGGCGCGCGAGTTCGAGCAGTCCGAGTGCGCGCAGAAGATCGAAAACTCTGGGGCGTTTGGCCCAGGGAACCTGGCGATATTGCGCTCGGCTGAGTGCTTCGAGTACGGCTTCGTTGGAATACGTGGTCATCTCGTTCTTTCTTCCTGTGCAGCCCGTTCTTTCTTCCTGTGCAGCCATGACGACGCTCGTGATGGTCGCTAGACGGTCCGCGACGTGACTAGACGCGGCACGCCAAATTTCGTGATTGCACGGACACATGCACTGCGAATGTTTGGCCGCTGGGTGCCCCGCTGCGTGCGTTAGGTGCTGCTTTCTCTATTACAAGCTCCCGTTGAAAGCGCGCTGATCACGCTCTTTACTGCGACACCCGCCGATGCGTTCCCCTGTACGCGCTGACGGAACCTTCATCCTAAAATTCCATATGTTACTCCAATCAAATTGATTCTGTTCACCTTATCGCTGCTTTTTTTGCATTGTTTGCGCTTTGGAGACGCCGGCGCCTGCAAATCGCCATCATCGTCATCTTGCTGACGTGGGCGTGTGGAACGGGCTGGTTCACGACGCCGCTACTCGGTCTCGCCCAAAACGGCTATCTCGAGAGCCGCGAGCCGCAATTCAGGCCCGATACGACGATCGTGCTGATGGGCGGCGGCACGAACAAGACCGATTCTGGCCTCGTCCCCAAGCGGGACTCGATGGCACGCATTGCGGTCACCGCGACGCTAAGCAGTGCCGGACGTCCGGCGCGAAGTGCCGCGTGATGCTGAGTGGCGGGGACCCTCAGCATCACGCAGGCCGAAGCCGACAGTTATGCGCCCTATGTGATTGCTCAGGGCGTCCCTCCGTCCGATCTGGTTCGTAGCCTGAACACGTACCAGAACGCGCAGAACGTAGCGGCGGCGATTGTCGGACATACAGAGATGACAAGACAAGGGTTTGATCGTGGTCACATCCGCGTATCACATGCGACGATCGCTTGCGGCATTCGAGGCGTTCGGCTACGATCCGCAGCCCTACGTGTCGGATGGCATCACCGCGTGACGATCTTTCCGCGCTTCAGGAGCTTCGAGAACAGCGAATTGGCCGTACATGAGCTGGTCGGACTCGCGCGGTTTCACGTGTGCGCTGGCTGCATCTTTACTGATACCGGGCTGGCGCTTCGCGACGCTCACGCAAGAACAACGTAAAAATCGATGTCCAGAATGGGCAATTAGTTCGGTTACCTTATGATATCGAAGCCGAATCGAACCGGCCATGAGGACCGCCGCGACACGACGTCCGACACACCCTTGTCCGATTCTCGGCCTATCATGGGGGTGTCTGACGTTAAAATGCGTTCGATCTGCATTCGCGTGATCAATGGCAAACTGCTGCGCGAACGTTGCAGGTCGTCCGGCGGGAGCGTTTTTTTGCTCAAACGTGAGAGTCTTTACACCGAATCGGACAGGCGATTCGCGGGTTCAACTGCTAACTAAGGTAGGATAGCTAACTAATGTAGGAGAAGACAATGAAGAGAGTGTCCCTGACTGTTCAGTTGTCCCTCAGCGCGATTGCAACCGGCGCCTATGCGCAAAGCGATCAAGGCGTGACGATGAGCAACGATCCCGCCAAGATCGCCGATGTCGAGCAGCGTGCGCAGGCTTTGCAGTCCCAGCAGGACAACATGCAAAACATGCAGTCGCAGATGCGTCGCACAAGTCGATGCATCACAAGAAGCACGGCAAGGCAGCAACGGCACCGGCGCAGTAAGCTGCTTCACGCTGCTTGGGGTTGTGCGGCCCCGCATACAACTCACGCCACCGTCGGAGGACATCCCTTTGACGGTGTGGCGCGATTTTATCTTCATTTCCGTCGTTTCGCGCTCTACGCCCGCGTCGCGCGATGCTCCACCCAATCGCCGCTCTCGATCCCCGGCCGCCCAGCCACCGCCGTTGCCGTCACCGGATAGATCAGACAATCTACGCGTTCGCGTTTTTCCAGCGCCGTCACTTCGACATGGAGTCGATGTGCGCGAAACAGCCTTTCGACGCCCGGATAGACTTCCTCGATTTCATCGAGCACAGGAACCAGCGCATTGTCGATCTGATATCGCCGCGAACGGACGTGCCCGCATCGTCGAGCACGAGGCCCGGATAGCTGCCGAAATTTCGAATAAACGGCCTCGCACATGAAGAAGCCGCGCCGAGACACTGCGGCCTGGCATGCCTTTCGGCCGCGCGATTGATATCGTTGACCTCACCCGCGCGCAGCGTGCCGTAGACAAAGAGACGTGTTGCATCAGCGAATACTCCCCTTTCGTTTTAATGACGATGCGCGCATTATGCGCCGTCGAAAAAACGCGGGCCGCTTTCGGATAACATCGGCACATCGACGCGAGGAGGAACATGGCAACGCTGGCCGAACCCAGACCAACGAACGAGAAGGTCGAACACCTCGACATTCCCGTCGAGCACTCGCCGACGCTCGAGCATCCGATCCGCGTGCGTTCTCGGCCCATGCCTTCCGGGGCGTGCGCATCGCCTTGCATACGCATCCGTGGGCGCAGGTGGCCTATACGTCGCGCGGTGTGTTGCGCGTCGCGACCGTCGATTCCACCTGGATAGTGCCGCCCTCGCGCGCGATCTGGGTTGACGCACGAGGTCGTGATCGTCGAGGACGCTTATATGCCTACGCTCCACGTCGATGCGAGCGGCGTGCCGCCGGGCCTCGGCGCGTGTCGTGTGGTCGAGGTGTCACCGCTTGCTGCGTGAAGTCGTCGCCACGCTCGACGACACATCGATCCCGCGTCAGCGGGAACGGCTACTCGGCACGCTCGCGCTGGATGAGATCTTCCGTTCGCAACCGCTGCCGCTCTCCGTGCCGATGCCGAACGAAAAACGCCTGCGCGCGCTCTGCGCTCTGCGACGCAGTCCTCGCCGCCGACCCGTCGAATTCCGATCTCGAGCGCTGGTCGTCCGAAGCCGGCGAGAGTACGCGCACCATCGCACGGCTATTCAGGCGCGAACTGGGCGTGAGTGAGTTTCTCGCAATGGCGGCAAGCCGTGCTGGCGCGCGCGATTCCGTTACTGAGCCAAGGACGGCCGCTCGCGCAAGTCGCACGTGAATTGGGTTATCAAAGCCAGAGCGCCTTCCCGGCGATGTTCCGGCGCGCGTTCGGCGAAAGCCCGCGTGAGTTCAGTTCTTCGCGCGGGATCGTCACGACGGCGTGGATGAGCGCGGGTATCGACGAGGTCTGATCAAACGCGCGGAACCATGTGCCGGCTCGCGCCGAGTTGCGCGAGCCGCGGTCCGGCCGGCTGATAACCAAGCCGCACGTATAGGCGTGCGGCCGGATTGTCGACGAACACGGTAGCTGGCACTCGGCAAGGCCGCGCGCCCTCGCCCATCGATACGCCGTGTTGAGCAGAAACGTACCCGCGTCGCGTCCGCGATAACCTTTGGCGATCTGCACGTCGCGAATATGCAGCGGGTTGTCTTCCTCGGTGACACGCATGACGCCGATCGGCACGCCGCCTGCCTGGAGGATGAAGTTTTCCTACTCGCGCCAGACGAGATTGTGGCGCCGATAATAGCCGACCATATTGTCGTGCGTGAGCGCTTCGGCAAAGGCGAAGTCGGCGATTCGTCGCCTGACGTAGCTGATACAGCGAGAGGTCTTGGTCTTCGGTCGGGTCGAGCATCGCACACACACGGGGCACAAGTGCATCAACACTATGACAGCCGGCACGGGCTGGCAATGGACAATAAATACTACGAGAAAACGGCTTTCGACTGGAATTCGCGCGAAGTACGCGGAGGAAGAAACGATGTGCAAGACGAACCGGCAAAACCCCAAGGGCAAAAAAATCCAGCCCGGAGGCTGGATTTTTACGTTTTGCGACGCTGAGCTGGCGGAGCGGACGGGACTCGAACCCGCGACCCCCGGCGTGACAGGCCGGTATTCTAACCAACTGAACTACCGCTCCACTTCTTTCCATCGACCCGCTGTGTCAGCAAGGAGTCTTGCAGCGCTTTAACTAGCAGCAGCCGATGTTCTGGCGTCCCCTAGGGGATTCGAACCCCTGTACTCACCGTGAAAGGGTGATGTCCTGGGCCTCTAGACGAAGGGGACAGAAACTTGTGTATGAATCTGTCTTTACTGCAGGTTTCGCTGATTACTTGCCTCAACTCAGAGAAGCCTGAAATTCTATACGACTTGACGCTACTTGTGAAGGTTTTTTTGCGACTTCCAGCTTTCGGAGAACGACCTTCGCAAACATCCCACTCTGTTCTTTGGTGGAGGTAAGCGGAATCGAACCGCTGACCTCTTGCATGCCATGCAAGCGCTCTCCCAGCTGAGCTATACCCCCTAATAAACATAATACTATATAGGGCGTTTTTAAAATTGTAAATACCCTTTGGTGCGTGAAGCGCAACTTTTTGTCTCGCTTCACGTGTTCGCGCGCAATGGTTGCGTTGCTACCTCAGGTAGCGGCTTCAGGCGGCAGCCTTTTCCAGACGCTTGAGTACCGTATCGCGGCCGAACAGCATCAGCACCGCGTCGATCGACGGCGTATGCGTCGTGCCGGCAACCAGCAAGCGCATCGGCATCGCCAGTTGCGGCATCTTGAGCTTGTGCGCGCCAAGCGTCGCCTTGAGCGCGACGGCGATCGCTTCCTTGGTCCACTCGGCGTCGGCGAGCGCCGTGCGAAGATCGGCGATGGCAGGCTTCACCGCGTCCGTGACGTGCTGCGCGAAGGCATCGGCGTCGATGACGGGTTCGCGATAGAACATGGCCGCGCTGTCCGCGATCTCCTTCACCGTCGACGCGCGATCCTTTAGCAGCGCGATCACCTGATCGAGCGGCGCGCCGCCGGCGATCGTCGCTTCGTCGATGCCCGCCTGCTGCAGGAACGGCTTCGCGAGTTCCGCGAGGCGCGCGTTGTCCGCTTCCTTGATGTAATGCGCGTTCAGCCAGTTCAGCTTGTCGTGGTCGTATTGCGCCGGCGACTTGCCGAGGTGCTCCAGATCAAACCATTCAACGAACTGCTCGTGCGAGAAAATCTCAGCGTCGCCGTGCGACCAGCCGAGGCGCGCGAGATAGTTCACCACCGCTTCCGGCAGATAGCCGTTATCGCGATAACCCGTCACGCTCATCGCGCCGTGGCGCTTGCTCATCTTTTCGCCCTGCTCGTTAAGCACGGTCGGCAAATGCGCATACACCGGCACGTCGCCGCCCAGCGCGCGCAGGATGTTGATCTGGCGCGGCGTGTTGTTGACGTGATCGTCGCCGCGGATGACGTGCGTGATCATCATGTCGAGGTCGTCGACGACGACGCAGAAGTTGTATGTCGGCGTGCCGTCGGGACGCGCGATCACGAGGTCGTCGAGTTCTTCGTTCGAAATCTCGATGTGCTCTTTCACCGCGTCATCCCAGGCGACGCTGCCCGTCAGCGGATTGCGGAAGCGCACGACCGGCTTCACGCCTTCGGGAATCGGCGGCAACACCTTGCTCGGTTCCGGACGCCACGTACCGTCATAGCGCGGCTTTTCACCGGCGGGGCGCTGGCGGTCGCGCCGCGCGTCGGGGTCTTCCCTCGACA